>CBFGQI010000047.1:0-33250 GCA_965650885.1 uncultured Oxalobacteraceae bacterium | reverse complement strand
GGGGTCAGCTCTGGCAACCGGACATTTGCGCAGCAACTGTCCGGTTGCCAGAGCTGACCCCGACTTTCATGCGGGCAGGCGGCCGCCGACGGTGCTGCGCAGGAAGGGGCCGATCTTGTCGAGCGGCAGGATGGTCTGGGCCGCGTCCAGCTCCACCGCGGCGCGCGGCATGCCGTAGACGGCGCAACTGGCCTGGTCCTGGGCGATGGTGACCTTGCCGGCACGGCGCAACGCCAACATGCCGTCGGCGCCATCGCGCCCCATGCCGGTCAGCAGGATGCCGACCGCCTCGCCTTTCCAGTGCTGCGCCACGCAATGGAAGAACACGTCGACCGAAGGCCGGTAGGCGTAATCCTTGGGGTTGGGATCGTAGCCCAGCTGTTGTTTCTCATCCAGCACCAGATGGTCGTTGCTCTTGGCGACCATCACGCTGCCGCCTTGCAGCGCGGTGCGCCCTTCGATGGCGCGTACCGGCACCGCCAGCTGTTCCGACAGCCACTTGGCGAAATGGTCGGCAAAATTTTCGTCGATATGCTGTACCACCACCACGGCGCAATTGGACGGCGGCGTCCAGCCGGAGAGGATGCGGGCAATCGCCATCGGTCCCCCGGTCGAGGCGCCGATGGCCACCAGGGTGTCGAGGGCGGCGTCGCGCGGCGCCGCCTGGGAACTGCGGCGGCGCGGCGGCATGGACTGGTTGCCGCCGCTGTGGCGGATCAATTTGTCCATGGTCTTGATCTTGTGCAGCAGCTCGGCGTCACCGCCTTGCTTCCCCTTCAGCACCGGGGTCGCCGTCACGTCGAGCGCGCCGGCGCCCAGGGCGCGGAACACCTGGTTGACATTGTCCTGCGGGCGCCCGGTAACCACCAGGATGGCGCACGGCGATTCGTCCATGATGCGGCGGGTGGCTTCCACCCCGTCCAGATCGGGCATGTTCAAATCCATCAGGATCAGGTCGGGCCGGTCGGCGGCGCATTTCTGCACCGCCTCCAGCCCGGTGCCGGCGATCCATGCCACCTGGTGTTCCTGCGTGCTGGCGACCACGCGCCGCAGCGCTTCGGCCGCCATCGGGACGTCGTTGGCGATCGCGATCCTCATCGGTAGGCGTCGCCTATCAGGTCGGAAACCGCATCGAGCAGGGTCTCGTCGTGGAAACTGCCCTTGGTCAAGTAATAGTCGGCCCCGGCGGCCAGGCCGCGCGCGCGGTCTTCCGGCCGGTCCTTGTAGGAAACGATCATGACGGGCAGCTTGTGCAAGTGCAGGTCCTTCTTGATCAGGTTGACCAGTTCGATGCCATCCATGCGCGGCATGTCGACGTCGGTGATGACGAGGTCGTAGTCGCCGCTGCGCACCACGTTCCAGCCATCGATGCCGTCGATCGCGATGTCCACCTCGAATCCGCGTCCAACGAGCAGTTTGCGCTCCATTTCGCGCACGGTGAGCGAATCGTCCACGACAAGGATGCGTTTCATTCTACGCCGTCCGGCGTGGCTGGCGCGCGTCAGTTGGTGCAGGCTGCCTTCTTCCAGCAGCTTTTCGACGGAAAGCAACAGGTCGGGCACGTCCAGGATCAGTACCGGCTCGCCGTCGTCCAGCAGGGCGGCGGCGGAAATATCGCGCATCTTGCCGAAAATCGGGTCGATGGCTTGCACCGCCAGGCTTTGCTCGCCGCGGATCTTGTCCACCACCAGGGCGTAGCGCCGGGCGCCGGCGCCGATGACGACCACCGGCAATTCTTCGGCGTGTTCCATATCGCCCAGTTCCAGCACCTGGGCGGCGGCCACCAGGCCGAGGTGCTCGCCATCATGGTCGAAGAATTGCTTGTTTTCCAGCGTGTGCACGGCCGACGGCGCCACCTTGACGATGCGCTCGACCTTGACGATCGGGATGGCGTAGGCTTCGCCCTTGACGTCCACCACCAGGGCGCGCACGATCGATTGCGTCAGCGGCAGGGTGATCGAGGTGCGGAAACCTTTGCCCAGCTCGGACTCGATGCGCACCGTGCCGTTCTGCTGGCGGATGGTGTCGTGCACGATGTCCAGCCCTACGCCGCGGCCGGAAATCTCCGTGATGCCGCCTTTCAGGCTGAAGGCGGGCAGGAACAGGAATTCCATCAGTTCCGCATGGGACATGGCGGCCACCATCTGCTCGGTGGCCATCTTGCGCTCGATCACGGTGCGGCGGATCATTTCCGGGTCGACGCCGCGGCCGTCGTCGCTGATCTCGATACTGAGCATGCCGGCACGGTGGCGCGCCTCCATCAGGATGGTGCCGGTGCCGGGCTTGCCGGCGGCCTGCCGCTCGCCGGACGGCTCCATGCCGTGGTCGACGGCATTGCGCAGCAAGTGGTTGAGCGGGCTTTCGATGCGCTGCAGGATGTCGCGGTCGACCAGGGTGTCTTCGCCTTCGACTTGCAGCAGCACATCCTTGCCCAGGCTGCGCGCCAGGTCGCGCACCATGCGCGGGAAATGCTGGATGCCGTCGCGGAAAGGGCGCATGCGCAAGGACAGCACTTCGTCGACCATGGTTTCGGAACCGGTCAGCAGGCGGCGCTCGAAATTTTCCATGTCGTTGATGTGCTCGAGCATGAATTGCTTGAGCGGCTGGCTCTTCTGGATCGCCAGCAGGGCCTTTTCCTTCAGCGTCGGGTCGCTGGCCTGCGCGGCCGCCTCCATCAGTTCTTCCAGCACGGCAAACAGGGCGGCCTGGTTGCGTTTGTAGCGCTGCACGCCCTGGATCAGGGGATGCAGCTGGTGGGCATTGATGCGCGCTTCACTTGCCAGGGCAAGCAGGCGGTCGAAATTCTGCGCCGTCTTCATCGGCGGCAGCATGCGGCCGGGGATTGCCTGGTCGGCTGCGCCATCGGCCGGCGTCTCGCCGGCGGGGGCGGCGGGCCTTGCGTCCGCGCCGGCGTCGGCTTGCACTTCGGCCTGCGCTGGGCGGGGCGCCGGTGTGGGGAAGGGCGCCGGTGCCGGCGCCGGTGCGGGTGCGGGCGGTGCGGCTGGCGGGGCGGTGGCCGGTGCCGGCGCCACCGGCTCCGGCAGGAAGGCAATCCCGCGCACGTCGTTCATCGTCTTGCCGACTTGCGCGCCGTGCGCCGCCAGCCAGGCATCCATATCGCCATCGACACGCGAGCTTTGCACGATCAGGTCCACCGCCGCGAGCAGCGCGTCGACGCGGTTCGGCGTCAGTTTCAGCTTGCCCGCCTGCGCGGCAATGAAGGCGTCTTCCATGCCGTGCGCCAGCTGCACCACCATATCCAGCCCCACGATGGAGGCGGCGCCCTTGATCGAATGGGCCGCCCGCATCATCGACTCGATGTCGGCCGGGTCGTGGCGGCGTTCGAAGGCCAGCAAGCCGTCGGTCAGGATCTGCGTCTGGCTGTCGGCCTCCATGCGGAACAGTTCCAGCATGGAGAACTGGCTCAGGTCGTCCTTCTTGTCCGTCATCGCAGCGTCCTCGCCAGCTGGTAGCCCAGCAGCCCCTGGTCCAGGCAGCCGACCTGCATGTCCTCGTGCGGCAGCACGCCGGCCAGGTAGCGCTCGAGGCCCTTGTTGATGGTGGCGGCGGGCGGTTTCAGATCGCTGGCGGCGTAGCGGATGATGCCGTGCAGCTCGGACACCGGCAGGGCATAGCTCTGCTCTTCCCACTGCACCAGCAGCATGCGGGCGAAGGTGTGGCGGCCGGCACGCCCCTCGCCGCCGTCTTCGGCTATGCCCATCAGCTCCGCCAGCGAGACGCAGGGATACAGCTTGCCGCCGGCATTCACCACGCCGCGCAGGCCGCGCGCATTGCGGTGCGGCAGGCGGTGCGGCACGGCCTTCGGTGCGATCTGCCGGAACATGGCGGTCGGCAGGGCCAGCCACTCGTGGCCGATGCGGAAGGCGACGCAGGAACTGTCATGGCGTACCCCTTGTTCGGGCGGCGCGCGGAAATGTTCGGCCCACTCGCGCTGGTAGCCCGGGCTCACCGGGCGTTGCAGGTTGCGCAGGGCAGCACCGGCATACACTTCGCAGTTGCGGCAATGGACCGCCTTGTCGAGCAATTCGCAGCTATGGTCGCCGGCAACGCCAATCCGGTTCCAGCACGCTTCCAGGTCTTGTATCGGGTCGGTCATGGTGGTCGCCGCCTATCACTGTGGCCGCTGGCGCCGGAAGGCCCGCGCTGCGCGTGCCTTCAGCGCGGCGGCGGCGCTGCTGTTGCCGCCTTGCTCCTGCAGCAGGGCCAGGTGGCACAGGGCGTCGTAATGGTCCGGTTGCAGGTAGAGGCAGCGCTTCAGCTGCGTTTCCGCGTCGGCCTGCTGGCCGGCGGATTCGGCCAGCAGGCCGAGGATGAAGTGTGCATCGGCCGATTCGGGCTGCTGCGCGAGGAATTCGCGGCATGCGGAATGGGCTTCCATCAGCCGGCCGGCATCGGCCAGGGCGCGCGCGTGTTGCAGCAGGGTTTCTTCGCCGACGGCAGCGGTGCCGGCTGGCGCTGTGGGCGCCGGCGTTGTCGCCGGGGGAGCCTGCCTTGCCGCCGGCCCCGACCGCGCGCGCGTTGCCGCTGGCGAGGCCGGCGTGGCAGGCGTGGGCAGCGCGGGCGGGCGGCGGCCGGGGAGGGCGGCGCGGGCGGGGACGGCAGGACGCTTGATGTCCTTGCGCAGCGCAAACGCCTGCCGGTGCGGCAGCGGCGCGAAGCCATGGCGCACGAACGATGGCACTTCCGCGTAGCCGGCCAGCAGCATGCCGTCGTCGCTCAGATGTGCCGACAGCCGCGCAATGGCGGCAGCGGTGGTCGGTTCGTCGAAGTAGATCAGCAGGTTGCGGCAAAAGATCACATCGTACTGCCGCGCGGAGCCCAGCGGCCCTTCCAGCAGGCTCCCCCGGGCGAAGCGGATCCGCGCGCGCAGCTGGTCGTCGATCCGGTACACATCGTCGCCGGCCGCGCTGAAATAACGGTCGCGGAACGACAAGTCGTTGGCACGGAAGGCATTGCGGCCGAATACGCCGGCTTCGGCGCGCGCTATGCAGGCCGCGCTGATATCGACAGCATCGATCATGAACGCGCGCGGCAGGACACCTGCGTCGCACAGTGCCATCGCCATGGAATAGGGCTCTTCGCCGCCGGCGCATGGCACGGAAAGGATGCGGACCAGCGCCGCGCCGCCGGCCAGCTGCGCCCGCACGAATTCGACGGCAGCCGCAAACGCTTGCGGATCACGGAACAGCCACGATTCCGGCACCACCACCAGCTCCAGCAGCTCGCGCAGTTCCGTCTCGTCCAGCGTTTCGGCATATGCCTCGCACTGCCGTTGTCCGGTCGCCTCCATGCGCCGCTTCACCGCCCGTTCAACCGTGCTGTGTGCCAGGTTCATGCCGGTCATGCTGCGCAGTGCGGACAGGACGTTCATTGCACCGTAGCCTCCGCCGGGAACAGCCGTGCCCGCAGTTCGGCCGGCAGCAGGGCATCGACTTCAACCAGCTGCACCATGCCTTGCGCATCGCCCGCCACGGGCCCCAGGAATTGCGCCGCCTGCACCCCGCTGGGCGCCAGCGCTTGCCGTGCCACGTCCTGCACGCCCTGTACGCGCTCGGCCATCAGGCCCAGCGCATGCAGGCGCCCTTCGCCATCGGTGTAATCGGCAACCACGATGCGGGTGTCGAAATGCTGGCGCGAAGGCGGGCCGCCGCTGATGCGCGAGAGGTCGACCACCGGCACCGGATCGCCGTGCAGGTTTATCAGGCCCGCCACGCTGTCCGGCGCCAGCGGAATGCCCTTCAATTCCAGCAAGGGCAGCACGCGCCGCACCTGCCGCAGCGGCAAGCCATAGCGGTCGGCGCCGATGTGGAAGACCAGGACCTTCATGCGTTGACGGCAAACGTGGCGACGCTCGACTGCAGGTCGCCGGCCGCATATTGCAGCTGGTGCACCGCCTCGCTGGTCGCCTTCAGCGATTCGACGGTCTGCTGGGTGGCATCGTTCAGCTGCATCATGGTCTCGGTGATCTGCTGCGCGCCGACGGACTGCGCCTGCATGCCCTGCAGCACGGCATCGAACTGCGGCGCCAGTTTCTGCACCTGGTCCATCACACCCGATAACTGGTCGGTCACCTGGCGTACTTCGCCCACGCTGCGCCGGATCTCTTCCGAGAATTTGTCCATGCCCATCACGCTGGCCGAGACGGCCGACTGCATTTCCTTCAGCATTTGCTCGATATCCCAGGTCGATACCGAAGTCTGGTCGGCCAGGCGGCGGATTTCGGTCGCCACCACCGAAAAGCCGCGCCCGGCCTCGCCGGCCTTTTCGGCTTCGATGGCCGCGTTCAGCGACAGGATGTTGGTCTGGTCGGCCACCTTGGTGATGGTGGTCAGCACCGAATTGATGTTGGACGCCTTTTCCGACAGCGCTGCCAGCTTGGCATTGATCGAATCGGTCGCGTTCACCATGTTCTGCATGGTCTGGTCCATGCGCCGCAGGTTGCCTTGCGCCTCGGAGGTGGCGCTGGTCGTGTAATCGGCCACCGCCGTCGCCTCTTCCATGGTTTTCAGCAGCTGCGACGTATTCGACGAAATCTCCTTGGTGGTGCTGAGCACTTCCACCGACGTCTGGGCCTGTTCCACGCCGGTCGCCTCCTGCTGCTTGGCCGACGCGGCGATTTCCGTTGCCGAGGTGGTGACCTGGATGCCCGCCTTCTGCACATTGTTCAGCAGCTGGCGCAGGTTGTCGAACATGCGCTGCAAGCCTTCGCCCAGCTGGCCGATGGCATCGTCGCCGGTCACGGTGATCCTGCCGGTCATGTCGCCGTTCGCCGCCCGCGATACCGATACGAGCAGCGCATCCACCTTGGCGCGCAAGTCGTTGGTCGCGGCCAGCTCGCGCGCGGCGCCATCCTGCAACTGCTGGGCCATCTTGTTGAAGTCTTCGCTCACCTTGCCCAGTTCATCGCCCGAGGTAATCGCGATGCGCGCCGTTTGCTCGCCCGCGCCCAGGCGGCCGAGGGCCGCGGTCAGGTTGCCCAGCGGTCCCAGGATCGCGCGCCCCAGGGTGTAGGCAATGAGCAGCGACAGGACGACCACCGTCACGCCGCCGCCCAGCAGCAGGTTGTTCTGGCTGTTGTGCAATTCCACCGACTGGGCGCTGCGGGCCGCAAGCAGGCGGCGCTCCTCGTCGGCAGCCTGTTCCAGCAATTCGCGCGCACTGCCCACGATGGCGCCGGCTTCCTTCAGCTCCGCCGACTGGCCCAGCGCATCGGCGGCCCCCTTGCTGTCGCTCAGCGCACGGCGCTTTTCGATCTGGCGCCGGATATGCACGTCGGCCCAGTTGGACAGCAAAGCCTGGGCACGCTTCAGGCGCTCATTCTGCTGCGGGTCGTCGACCGTCAGCTGGACCGCCTTGGCCGCCCGCTGCTTCATGATTTCGGCGTGTTCCTGTTCACTGGCCAGGAAGGCCTCGTTGCCGGTCAGGATATAGCCGCGGGCATCGACCTGGAGCTGCAGCGCGGCGTTGTTGATGCGGTCCAGTTCGATCAGCACTTCCATCGAGTGCCTGTCCCATTTGTTGGCGTTGGTGAGGCTGCTGAAATTGTTGAACGCCAGGACTATCAGTATCAAGATGATTGCTACTATGCCGCCAAAGCCGATGTAGAGCTTGTTCTTGATGCTCAAGTTGTTCATGCGCTGGTCTCCGCAGGTTTGCATTCTCCCAGGGCAATGTAACAAAAAAAACGGGCCGCGCAAAGCGGCCCGTCCTGTGGAGCGCGGTGGGGGTTACTGGCCGCGCTTGTTGCGTGCGTTGGCGGCGATGCGCATGCGCAGCGCGTTCAGCTTGATGAAGCCGCCGGCGTCGGCCTGGTTGTAGGCGCCGCCGTCTTCGTCGAAGGTGGCGATGGTCTGGTCGAACAGCGAATCGGTCTTCGAGTCGCGTGCCACGACGATGACATTGCCCTTGTACAGCTTGACGCGCACCCAACCGTTCACGGTGGCCTGGGTGTGGTCGATCAGGGTTTGCAGCGCGACGCGCTCCGGCGCCCACCAGTAGCCGTTGTAAATCAGGGAAGCGTAGCGTGGCATCAGGTCGTCCTTCAGGTGCGCCACTTCGCGGTCCAGGGTGATCGACTCGATGGCGCGGTGCGCCTTCAGCATGATGGTGCCGCCAGGGGTTTCGTAGCAGCCGCGCGACTTCATGCCGACGTAGCGGTTTTCCACCAGGTCCAGGCGGCCGATGCCGTGCTTGCCGCCCAGGCGGTTCAGTTCGGTCAGGACGGCGGCCGGCGACAGGCGCTTGCCGTTCAGGGCCACGATGTCGCCCTTTTCGAATTCGACGTCCAGGTATTCCGGCTGGTCCGGTGCGGCCTCCGGGCTGACGGTCCAGCGCCACATCGATTCCTCGGCTTCCGCGCTCGGGTTTTCCAGGTGGCGGCCTTCGAAGGAGATGTGCAGCAGGTTGGCGTCCATCGAGTAGGGCGCGCCGCCGTTCTTGTGCTTCATGTCGATGTCGATGCCGGCGTCTTCCGCGTATTTCAGCAGCTTTTCGCGCGACAGCAGGTCCCATTCACGCCATGGGGCGATCACGCGCACGCCTGGCTTCAGGGCGTAGGCGCCCAGCTCGAAGCGCACCTGGTCGTTGCCCTTGCCGGTGGCGCCGTGGGAGATGGCGTCGGCGCCGGTCTGGTTGGCGATCTCGATCAGGCGCTTGGCGATCAGCGGACGCGCGATCGAGGTGCCCAGCAGGTATTCGCCTTCGTACACGGTGTTGGCGCGGAACATCGGGAACACGAAGTCGCGCACGAACTCTTCGCGCACGTCGTCGATGAAGATGTTTTCAGGCTTGATGCCGAACTTCAGCGCCTTGGCGCGCGCCGGCTCCAGCTCTTCACCCTGGCCCAGGTCGGCGGTGAAGGTCACGATTTCGCACTTGTAGTTGTCCTGCAGCCATTTCAGGATCACGGAGGTGTCCAGGCCGCCGGAGTAGGCGAGGACTACTTTTTTTACGTCGCTCATAACAGTTCTCGTTTCAGGGGTTATTCAGCGATGCCGGGACCGGACATCGATCGCTGCGCGCGCCCGATATCCGGTGCCGGCACCGGATCTAGTTTATCTTGCCCAGCAGCAGGTACTCGATCAGGGCCTTCTGCACGTGCAGGCGGTTTTCCGCTTCGTCCCACACCACCGATTGCGGGCCGTCGATCACGTCGGCGGAAACTTCCTCGCCGCGGTGGGCCGGCAGGCAGTGCATGAACAGGGCGTCCGGCTTGGCGCGGGCCATCTTGGCCGAATCGACGATCCAGCCGTCGAAGGCCTTCAGGCGGGCGGCGTTTTCCTCTTCGTAGCCCATCGAGGTCCACACGTCGGTGTTGACCAGGTCTGCGCCTTCGCAGGCGTCGGACGGGTTGGCGAAGAAGGTGTAGCGGTCGGTCGAGACCAGCGACATGTCCATGTCGTAGCCGTGCGGCGTGGAGACATTGACGTGGAAGCCGAAGACTTCGGCCGCCTGCAGCCAGGAGTACAGCATGTTGTTGGCGTCGCCCACCCAGGCCACGACCTTGCCCTTGATCGAGCCGCGGTGCTCGATATAGGTGAAGATGTCGGCAAACACCTGGCATGGGTGGTGTTCGTTGGTCAGGCCGTTAATCACCGGCACGCGCGAATGGGCGGCGAAACGCTCGATGATGTCCTGGCCGAAGGTGCGCACCATGATGATGTCGCACATGCGGGACATGACCTGGCCCGCGTCTTCCACCGGCTCGCCGCGGCCCAACTGGGAATCGCGGGTATTCAGGTAGATCGCCGCACCGCCCAACTGGTGCATGCCGGCCTCGAAGGACAGGCGGGTGCGGGTCGAATTCTTGTCGAACACCATGACCAGGGTGCGGTCGATCAGCGGGTGGTAAATCTCGTAAGCCTTGAACTTGCGCTTGATTTCCGCTGCGCGGGCGATCACATATTCGTACTCCTCCAGGGTCAGGTCATTGAACTGGAGGTAGTGCTTGATGCTTTTAGGTGGTATAGACATCTTTGCAAAGTTTTGCTGCGGTGGACTAAAGATTATACGGGCATTTCAGTAAATCGTGGCTGGCCGTTCGGGATCGTGGTGCGGCGCCGATAACGGCAGGTCCAGCTGGAACGTGGTGCCGGCGCTGCCGCTGTCCACGCTGATCTGGCCGCCCAGCAGGGACGTGACGATGTTGTAACTGATTGACAACCCCAGCCCCGAGCCGCCTTGCCCCAGTTTGGTGGTGAAAAACGGGTCGAAGATGCGGGCCAGGTTGTCCGGCGCGATGCCGCAGCCGTCATCGCTGAATGATACCAGCACGCGGCCTTCGCTTGGCATACTGGCAACCAGGCGCATTTGCCCGCCTTCGCGGCCCTCGAAGGCATGGAGCAGGGCATTGTTGATCAAGTTGGTCACCACCTGGCCGAACGGACCGGGGTAGCTGTCCAGGGCGATGCTGTCCGGCACCTGCGATTCGATCTTGTGGCCGGCCTTGCGGATGCGGTTCATCACCGTGGCCACGATTTCGTGGGTGACCTGGTGCAGGTTGAACACGCGCCGCTGTTCGGTGGTACGGTCGACCGCCACCTGTTTGAAACTGGACACCAGGTCGGCCGCGCTATGCAGGCCGCGCATCACCAGGGCCGACGCCTTGCGCGTGTCGTCGATGAAGGACAGCAGTTCGGACTTGCGCAGGCCAGGACCGTTGACCGCCGCTTCCAGTTCGGCGGTTTTCTGTTCCAGCGTGCTGGCGATCAGCAGGCTGTTGCCGATCGGCGTATTCAATTCATGCGCCACGCCGGCCATCAGCGAACCCAGGGCGGCCAGTTTTTGCTGCGACACCAGCTGGGTCTGGGCTTCCTGCAGCTGGCCGTAGGCCTGGGCATTGTCCAGGGCGATGGCGCCATAGGCGCACAGGGTGCGGAAGATCAGGCGTTCGCGCTCGCCATAGGCGTTGGCGTGCATGGCTTGCACCGTCGTCACGCCCAGCGCGCGCTCCCCCACCAGCAGCGGCACGTACAGCGCGCTCAGGCTGGCCGCCGTGCCGGGCGTCACGGTGGCGTTGCGCTCCGGCGGTACCTGTTCGATATAGACTTCGCGCCGCTCGCGCAGGCATTGCGCGGTATAGGCGGTGGGATGGTCGAGCGGGATGCTGTTGTCGGGCAGCGCCTGGCCCGCCTCCACCCCGAAGGCGCGTTCCAGCCGGCGGCCGGACGGGTCGAGCAGGTAGACCGCGAAGGTGTTGGCCGACAGCAGGGCGTGGGTGTGGCGGTCGAGGGCCTGGAACACGGCGCCGGCATCGAGATGGGTGGTGATCTCCTGCCCGATGGCCGACAGGCGTTCCAGCAGCTTGCTGGTCTGCTGCAGCACTTCGGCGCGGCGCGCCTCCGACATGGCCAGTTCGCGATGGTGCAGGCCCTCAGCGCGCGCCTGCTCCGTCTGGTGGTGCACCTGCATGGCGATGGCGCGGCTGGTCGCTTCCAGGCTTTGCGTCTTCTCGCGCGCGGCGCTGGCGGCGGTGGCCATGCGGTAGGCGCGGTCGAAATCGCCCAGCCGCGCATATTCCTCGCCCAGCGCGTCGTACAGGTCGCCCGGCACGGTGTAGCCCTGGATGGTCCGGGCCGCCTCCAGCGCCAGGTGCAGGTAGTGCAGGCGGGCGTTCGGCGCCCCCATGCCGGGCGGCGCCGCCAGCTGAAGGCGGCCGTGGATCAGGGCCAGCACGCGCAGCGCGGCGACGTGGTGGAAGGCGTTGTGATGGCGCGCCGCGCTTTCCACCGCCAGCTGCGCCATGTCGAGCGCTTCCAGCGGGCGGTTGAGGAAGCACAGGGCATGGGCCTGGCCGCGCAGGGACACGATCTTGAAGTCGCCCTGCTGCAAGGCTTCGGCGCGGGCGGCCAGGCGCTGGAAGGCATCCAGCGCTTCGCCGTAATCGTGCTTGTCGAGGCACAGGTCGCCCAGGTGCTGCAGGGCGATGGCGTAGCTGCGGCCGTTGGCTTGCGGCGCCAGGATCACCAACGCCTCGCGCAGCAATTCCTCGGCCGCATCGAGACGGCCCAGCCGGCGCACGATGTCGGCGGTGTGCACCAGGCAGGAACCGATGCTGCGCGGCCAGCCGGTAGGCTTGGCCAGCTCCATGGCGCGCTGCATCCATTCCAGGCCGGCGTGGTGGTCGTTCAGGTGCGAGAATTTTTCCGCGACATTGGTGGCGGCGGTGGCGGCGGCGCGGATCTGGCCCGTTTCCAGCGCCGCCTCGTAGCTGCGGATGTAGAAGCCGGCCGCGTTGCCGATGTCGCCGGCCTGGCTGGCGGCGATGCCGAAAAAGTCGTTGATCCAGCAGTCCACGCCAGGCGGAATTTCCTCGGACAGGTCGAAACGCTTGCCCCAGCGCCTGGTCGCGGCATGCAGGTCGCGCAGGGCCGTCCAGCGTGCCTGTACCGCGTCCGCGATCGCCGCGCGCTGCGCATCGCCCGCCGTATGGGCGGCGGCGGAACAGGCCTGCAGTTCGGCGTCGCGCTGGCCGTGGTGGCCGCGGTCGACCGCGATCCACGCCTTCAGCCAATGGGCGTCGGCCTGGCCGGTGTGGTCCTGCTGCGCGTCGTAGATGTCGAGCGCGCGGGCGGCCAGGGCGGAGGCGGCATCGAGTTCGCCGGCGAGCCAGCGGATCTCGCCATCGATCAGCAGCAGCCGCGCTTCCAGCCCTTCGCGCGCATCGTTGGGCAGGCTGGCGGCGGGCAGCAGGGCGCCGGCCTCGCGCGCCAGCTCCTGCGCGCGTTTGCCGTCGCGCTGGCGCAAATGCCAGGCCAGCGGCAGCAGCACCGGCAGCCGCGCGATGCCGCGCAAGCGCAGCAGTTCCAGCTCCCACTGCGCTACCGCATCGTCGTCGGCGAACAGATGCTGCATCGTCGTCCCGTCAGTAGAGCGTCTGCGACGACTCGTGCAGCAGCTGGCCGTACAGCGTGTGCCGCATTTTCGCGATCTTGCCCGCGTTGACCGCTTCCAGCACGGCGCATTGCGGTTCGCTCAGGTGGCGGCAATTGTAGAAACGGCAGCCGCCGAGGTAGGGCTGGAAATCGCGGAAGGCCCGCTCCAGCATGCCTTCGGAAAGGTGGTACAGGCCGAACTCCTGGAAGCCCGGCGAATCGATCACGCTCGACTCCGGCCCCACGTGGTACAGCCGGGTGAACGTGGTGGTGTGCTTGCCGGTATCGAGCGCTTCGCTGATTTCGCGGGTGGCGATGTCGGCATCCGGCACCAGCAGGTTGATCAGGGACGACTTGCCCATGCCGGACTGGCCGATCAGGATCGAGGAATGCCCCTGCAGCAGCGGCGCCAGGGTGGCGCCGGTCTGTTCCGGCTGGCCGGTGGCGGACACTTCCAGCACTTCGTAACCCATGGCGGCATACACTTGCAGGCGCTCGCGGGCGCGCGGCAGGGCGTCGGCCACGTCGACCTTGTTCAGAAGCAGGCGCACGTGGATGCCCGCCGCCTCCGCCGCCACCAGGGCGCGCGACACCAGGTCGTCCGAGAAGCTCGGTTCCGTCGCCACCACGATGAACAGCTGGTCCACATTGGCCGCCAGCAGCTTGGACTTGTACTGGTCCGAGCGGTACAGCAGCGTCTTGCGCTCCTGGATCCTGTCGATCACCGCCTGGTCGGGCGAGGTCAGGGTCAGGTCGACGATATCGCCGACGGCGACATTGGTCTTCTTGCCGCGCGTGACGCATTGCAGGCGCTGGCCTTCCGCTTCGGCCAGGTAGTGGCGGCCGTGGGCTGCGATGATGGTGCCGCTACGTTTGCCTCCCTTGCTCATGCCTGGCCCAACGCGTCGGCCTTGGCGGCGCAAATGAAATCGTTGATCGACAAGCCGTTGACCGAATGCGTGTCGTAACGCACCTGGCAGGTCTTGTAGCCTACCACCAGCTCCGGGTGGTGGTCTTCACGGTGCGAGATGAAGGCCAGCGCATTGACGAAGGCCATCGTCTCGTAATAGTTGTTGAAGCCGAAGGTGTTCACCAGCTTGCCGCTGGCCATGCTCCAGCCATCGAGCAACTGGGTCAGGCGCAGCGCCTCGGCGGCGTCCAGCGCCTGCGTCTGGTGGCTGCAGCGCAGGGCACGCAGGTCGGCCGCGGTGTGGATGGTCGCTGTCATGGTCGCGGTCATTGGGATATCGCCAGGTTGAGTTGACGGATCCGCACGCTGGCGGGCGGGTGCGAATCGTAGAAGGCCGAATGCAGCGGGTCGGGCGTCAAGGTCGACGCATTGTCCTCGTACATCTTGACCAGCGCCGACACCAGGTCGCGCGCATCGGTGTGACGGGCGGCGAAGGCGTCCGCCTCGAACTCGTGCTTGCGCGAGCTGAGCGAGGTCAATGGGCCGAACAGGAAGGTAAACACCGGCAGCACCAGCATGAACAGGATCAGCGCCAGCGCGTCGTTGGACTGGCCGGGCACGATGATCGGGTTCACGCCCAGGCCGGTGTAGAACCACAGCTGGCCTTTCAGGTAGCCGAGCAGGGCAAGGAAGCCGAGCGACAGCGCAAACATCACCACGATGCGCTTGACGATGTGTTTCAGCTTGAAGTGGCCCAGTTCATGCGCCAGCACCGCTTCCACTTCCTGCGGCGACAGGCTGGAGACCAGGGTGTCGTAGAACACGATGCGCTTGGCGGCGCCGAAGCCGGAGAAGTAGGCGTTGCCGTGCGCGCTGCGCTTGGAGCCGTCCATCACGAACAAGCCCTTGGAGGCGAACCCCACGCGCGCCATCAAGCCCTCGATGCGCTGCTTGAGCGATTCGTCGGCCAGCGGCGTGAACTTGTTGAACAGCGGCGCGATCAGGTTGGGGTACAGTGCCATCACCAGCAGCTGGAAGCCGCACCACACGAACCAGGCGTACAGCCACCACAGGCTGCCCGCTTTTTCCATCAGCACCAGGATCACCCACACCAGCGGCAAGCCGATGGCGGCGCCCAGCAGCACGCCCTTGGCCAGGTCGGCGAAGAACAGGCCCTTGCTCATCTTGTTGAAGCCGAAGCGCTCCTCCAGCGTGAACTGGCGGTAGTAGTCGAGCGGCACGTCGATCAGGCCGGACACGATGCCGAACGCCACCACCAGGCCGAGCTGGTAGGCCATGCCGCCGCCGGTGGCGTTGAACACGCTGGCCGACAGCCATTGCAGGCCGCCCAGCAAGGTGAAGCCGACCAGCGCAGCGCTGGACACCAGCATGTTCACCAGGCCAAGCTTGGTGCGCGCCACCGTATAGTCGGCGGCTTTCTGGTGGGCGGCGAGGGGGATTTTTTCCGCGAATTCGGCTGGCACGACGGCACGGTTCTGCATCACATGGCGGATGTGGCGCGCGGCGAGCCAGAAGCGCACCAGCAGGGTTAATGCTAAAAAAGCAACGAACAAAAACGAAAACGCGTGTGAATACATTCTGTGCCTGTGAGAAAATGGCGGATTAACCTGCCCGCCTTAGAGAGAATTATGTCACAAGCGAACGACACCCCAGCAACCCCGGCCACCCCACAGCGCCCGAATGAAATGAACCTGGTGTGGGTCGATATGGAAATGACTGGCCTGGAACCTGAGACCGACCGCATTATCGAAGTGGCAATGATCGTCACCGACATGCACTTGAACGTGCTGGCCGAAGGCCCGGTGCTGGCGATCCACCAGAGTGACGAGACGCTGGACAAGATGGATGCCTGGAACAAGGGCACGCACGGCCGCTCGGGCCTGATCGACCGCGTCAAGGCATCCACCGTGGACGAGGCGCTGGCCGAAGCCGAATTCCTGGCCTTCATGCGCCAATGGGTCCCGAAAGGCAAATCGCCGATGTGCGGCAACACCATCGGCCAGGACCGCCGCTTCATGGTGAAGTACATGCCGAAGCTGGAGGAGTTCTTCCACTACCGCAACATCGACGTGTCGACCCTGAAGGAGCTGGGCCGCCGCTGGAAGCCGGAGATGGTCGCCGGGTTCAAGAAGGCCCAGAAGCACACCGCCCTGGCCGACATCGTCGAATCGATCGAAGAACTGAAGTACTACCGCGAGCACTTCATCCAGCTGTAAAGCTCACGGCGCGATCCTTGCGGTGCGGCGCAGGCCGAGCAGCATGGCCGCCGTGGCCAGCGCAGCCAGCGCCGCCGCCATGGCCGGCGGCGGACCGCCAGCGGCGCCGGCGGGGCTGTAGACCGGCAGCCGTGCAAAGTCCGCCGGGCCGAAAGGCCGTTCGTTGAAGACGTAAGGGTAGAAGTGCCGGCGTATTTGCGCGTGGTAGGCACCGACCCGCTCCAGGTACGACAGGCGCGCTTGCATGTCGGTCCCGGCCAGCCGGTGCAGCAGCACTTGCACATTCACCCCGGCCAGCAGCAGGCCGGCATTCCTGGTCCATTCTTCGCGCGACCACAGCGCCTGGCGGTACCGCGCCACCTGGCCGGCCACCGCGTCGTCGCCCGCCTGGTGCATCGCGTAGTACCACTTCCAATGGAAGCTTTCCGTGGGCGGCGGCGTGTCTTTCCATTCTGGATGCGTGCGGAAGAAGCGCTGCATCGTCTCTTCTTTCGGTTTATCCCAAGCGGTATGCACCGCTTGCCGCTGCGCCAGCGCCAGTTGCGCCCCTTGCGCCACCGGCAGGGCCCGTTCCAGGGCGGCATTGACAGCGGTCGGCGCCACCAGGGCAAGCAGCACGAACAGCGCCAGCAGCAGGACAGCGCCGGCCGCGGCGCTGCGTGCCAGCGCCGCGCCCCAGGCGGCGACACCGCACCAGAAACCAAGGTACAGCAGGCTGGCGCCGGCCAGCATGGCCGTCCCGCCCGGCTCCGCGCCGGACAGCATGGCGCCGGCCAGCAGCGGCAGCAACAGCGCCGCGGCGACCAGGGCAAGGCGCAGCAGCACGCGGCGCCGCCACATCGCTCCCGGTTTGCCGGGCAGGGAGCCCAATAGCCGCAGGCGGCCCGCCTCCCGCTCGCCGCTCACCAGGTCGTGCGTCAGGGCGATGATGAACAGCGGCGCCAGGTACACCAGGACGAAGGCGAAGTCGAACCGTCCCGGCGCGGCCAGCTCAGGGTTGAGCGCCTCCGACTCGTAGAGTTGCGCTTGCAGGCCGAGCGCCCGCAGCTGCAAGGCGTAGGGCTGCACGTCGCGCTGGCCGAGGGCGGCAAAGGCCAGTGCAGACGGCGGGTCGGTCGCGAGGTGGGGCGTGTAATAGGCGGTCAGGCCGGCGTCGCCATCGGCGGCCTGGCGTGCGGTGCGTCCGGCGATGTCCGCCGCGTGCACGGCGGCGATGCGCTGCAAGGCTTCGCGCTGGCCGGCCACGGTGCGCATGCCGCTCCATACGGCAAGCGCCGACAGCAGGGCCAGCAAAACCAAGGCCGCCGCCGCCGGACGTGAGCGCAGCAGCAACAGCAGTTCGAATTTCCAGTTCTTCATCAGATCTCCCTTTCCAGGCGGCGGGCCAGCCACATGGCGGCCAGCATGGCGGCGCCCAGCCAGCCCGCCAGGATGGCGAGCGCGGGCCAGGCGCGCTGTGCGATGGTTTGCTGCAGCGGCGCAGGCGGATGGCGGTAGCGCGGCAAGGCGCGCCAGTAATCGGCTGACAGGCGCTGCGCGCGGTCGTCGTGGTACGCCACTTTTTCGGCGTGCAGGCGGTTCAGCGACTGGATCAGCCGGTAGCGGTAGTCTTCGCCGGCCAGCAGGAAGCGTTCGTGGGCGGCGCGGTCGGTATCGGCCAACGCGGCCGACATGCTGCGCAAGGCCAGCAATGGCACGGCGAGGGCCGCCGCATCCAGCAGCCGGCCCTGCGCCGCTTGCAATGCGAAGTCGCGTTGCATGCTGGCCAGGAACAATTCGCTGGTCAGGCGTTCGCCCTCTTCGATCACCAGACCTTTGTAATTGACCGGCAAATCCTCGATGCGGCTGACGCCATAGCGTTCCAGCGTGGCGTCGCGGAAGCGCTTGAAGTGGGGATCGTCCGGATTGTGGCTGTCGCCGATGCGCGCCAGTGCGGTGTGCACGGCGGCCTCCATCTCGATGCGCGTGGGGCGCGGCACGGCCCCCGCTGCGGCATCGGGCAGCACGCGCGGCAGCAGCACCACCATCAGCGCCCAGGCGCCCACCAGCAACAGCAAGGCATCGCGGCCGCGCCGCACCAGCGCCGACAGCAGCACGGCGATGCAGGACCACAGCAGCAGGTAGGCGGCATAGCCCATGGCCAGCCAGCTTGCGGGGGCCGCCAGCGGCCGGTCCGTGGCGGCGATGGCCGCCAAAGCCAGCAGCGCCGGCGCGGCCAGCAGCAGCGCCAGTGTGCCGTGCGCGGCCAGCTTGCCGGCTAACAGGGCGCCGCCGCTGACGCCGTGCGCCAGCATCAGGCGCAATTGCCCGCGCTCGCGTTCGCGCGCCACCGCGCCGAAGGCCAGGAACACCAGCAGCAGCGGTGCCAGCACCTGCAATACGAAAGCCGGCGTCAGCTGGCCAAAGCGCAGCAGCAACGACGACTGGCCGGCGTCGCTGAAGTTGGCGCTGTTCTGGCGGTGGCCTTCAAGGTATAGCGTACTGCCCGTGAACGGCGCCACGCCGAAGTCGAAAAAGGCCAGGGCCGTCAGCGGCCGGAAGACATAGTGGCCGTAATGCACCACGCGGTGCGGGTGGCGGTCCGGCTGGCTGTCCCACTGCTCGTCGGCGTGATGCTGCAGCCTGGCGCGCTGCGCTTCGACGCCATGCGCGCGCTCCAGGCTGACCAGGATGGCGGCCAGCGTCAGCACCAGCAGCAGCGCCGCCGCCGCGACGGCAACCTTGCTGCGCCGCAGTGCGCGCCATTCCTCGCTTGCCACGCGCCAGGCGGTGGCGGCAAAGGCGGGCTTCACGCTGCCCTCCGCGCGTCGGCGTAACGCTGGAACAGTTGCTGCACGTCGAAGCGTTGCGGCCCTTGGGCGCTGATCTCGTGCACGATGCGGCCGCGGTCGAGAAAGCCGATGCGGTCCGCCACTTCGGCGGCGCCCAGCAAATCGTGGGTGACCATGAATACGGTGACCCCATGCTCGCGCAGCTTGAGCAGCAGGGCATTGAATTCGCTGGTGGCATGCGGGTCCAGGCCGCTGGTCGGTTCGTCCAGCAGCAACACCGGCACCCGGCGCGCCACCGCCAGCGCGATGGCGACCTTCTGGCGCATCCCTTTGGAATAGCTGCCCAGGCGGCGCTCCCATGCCGCGCGGTCCAGGCCGACGTCGTCCAGCGCGGCTTCGATGATGGCGGGCGCAGCGTCGGCGCCGCCCATGCGCAACAGGTAGTCCAGGTTTTCGCGCGCCGTCAGGTGCTCGTAGAGCGCCACGTTTTCCGGCACATAGGCCAGGCGCGCCCTTGCCGCCAGCGGATCGTCGGCGGGATCGATGCCGCACACGCGGGCGTAACCTTGCGCTGCGCGGGCAAAGCCGAGGAAGGCGTTCAGCGTGGTGGATTTGCCGGCGCCATTGCCGCCCAGCAGGGCGTAGACTTCGCCGCGCGCGACGTGCAAGTCCAGGCCGTCGAGCACGCTCGTCGTGCCGTAGCGGACCGTCAGGCCCGCCGTTTCAAGTGCAATGCGTTGCATGGATTTGTCTCCTTGTGTCAGTAAGAAGCCTGCAAGCCGAGCGACACCGCGCGCGGCGAACCGGGCGCCACCCAGGTGCGCTGGTAGGAACTGCTGTAATAGGTCTTGTCGAACAGGTTGTCGACGTCCAGCGACAGGCGCAGGTGGGGCGCGATATGCCAGTGCGCGACCAGGCGCGCCAGCGTGTAGGCCGGCAGTTCGAACGGGGCCGCGCCGGCATTGGCTTGCGCTTGCGTGCGCGCTTCGCCGAGACGGCGGCCGGTGTGCGTGACGCCGCCGCCGACGGCGTAACGCCGGCCGTCCGCCAGGCTGCCTTCGTACATCAGCATCAGGCTGCCATTGACGCGCGGCACGTTCAGCAGGCGGCTGCCGCGCTCCAGCATGTTGTCGCGCAAGACTTGCGCGTCGATCAGGGACAGGCTGGCGTTGGCGCGCCAGTGGCGTGCCAGCTGCCCGGCCAGGTCGAAGTCCAGGCCGCGGCTGCGCACTTCGCCGGCCGCCACCGAGTACGCCGGCTGTAGCGGGTCGGTGGTCAGCGCATTGCGCTTGCGGATGTCGAACACGGCCAGGGTGGCGCCAAGGCGTCCGCCGGCCTGCTCCCATTTCAGGCCGGCTTCGCCCGCTTTGCCGCGCTCCGGGGCGAAGGCGGCGCCGCGCGCATCGCTGCCGGTGTTGGGGCGGAACGAACTGCCCCAGTTGGCGTACAGCGTCCACTCGGGCGCGGCAAGGTAGCTGGCGCCGATGCGGGGCGAGGTGGCATGCGGTTCCTGCGCGGCTGTGCTGCCGTTGCGGCGGTTGGCCAGGGTTTGCCGATGGCGGTCGTGGCGCACGCCGGCCACCAGCCGCCATTGCTCGCCGAGCCGCATCGCATCCTGGGCATACAGTGCCACGTTGCGCTGTTCCTCCAGCGTATCGGTAAACAGCGCCGGGACCGGCTGCGGCTGGCCGTACACGGGCGCCAGCACGTCGATCGCATACGGGGCGGCGGCGCTTGGGCTGGCGCGGTACATGCGCAAGTCGTAGTCGAAGCGGTATGTTTCCACGCCCAGCAGCAATTCGTGGCCGGGCGCGATGCGGCCGGACAGTTCGGCGTGCGCGCCCAGGTCGTCGGAAGCGTAGTCGCGCAGGCGGCGCTGGCGGCGCAGCGTGCGCTGGTTGGCGTCGAGCGCGGCGGCCGGTTCCGTGGCATAGCCATCCAGCGTGCCGCGCTTCCACAGCAAGCCGGCGCGCCATTGCCATTGTTCGGACAGGGCGTGTTCGGCCATCAGTTGCTGGGTGCTGTTGAAGATGCGGACGTCGCCGTCCGCTGGCTCGCCGAGGAAGCGCTCGCGCGGTACCGCGCCCAGTACGCCGTTCACGGCGGCGATGCCGCGGTCCAGCGTGCCGGCGTGGCGCAGCAGTTCGCCGCGGTATTCGATGCGGGTGTCCGGGCCGGCCTTGAGGCTCAATGCAGGCGCCAGCAGGCTGCGGCGCGACTGCACGTGGTCGCGGAAGCTGTCGCGCTTTTCGGCGGCGGCATTCAGGCGCCAGGCCAGCGTTTCGCCCAGCGGGCCGGTGGCGTCGAGGGCGGCGCGGCGCAGGCCGAAGCTGCCGGCCACAGCGTCGAGCGCGTAGGCCGGGCGCCACAACGGGCGTTTGCTGACGATGTTGAGCGTGCCGCCTGGTTCGCTGGCGCCGTACAGCGCCGCCACCGGGCCCTTCAGGAATTCGATGCGCTCCACGGCGGCGGTATCGCGTGGCGCATTGATGCCGCCGCGGTTGGCGGCAAAGCCGTTCAGCAGCAGGGCCATGCCGTTGTTCGGGTCGCCGGCCAGGCCGCGGATGGCGATGTTGTCCCACAGGCCGCCGAAGCTGTTCTGGCGCGAGACGCCGCCGGCGTAGTCGAGGGCGTCGTCGATGCGCAGGGCGCCCAGGTCGTCCAGCACCTGGCGCGGCATGACGCGCACGGCTTGCGGCAATTCGCGCAAGGGGAGGCCGGTTTTGCTGCCTTGCGCATCGTCGGCAAGGTAGCTGCCTGAATCGCGGCGGCCGACGACTTCAACGGTGTCCAGCGCTTTGGCATGGGACGTCAGGGTGAGCAGGGCCAGCGCGGCCGGGATGGCGCGCGGGCGGAAATTCTTGGTCATGTTGTCTTTCTCGTCTTGCTTGATCAATGCGCCGCCGCTTGGGCGGCGCCGTGGCTTGGTCAGGGCAAGTTGCGCTCCGGCGGTCCGCGTGCCAGGCTGTGGGACGCGGGCGAGAGCGAGCGCGGCGGCGGCGCGCGGCAGGACTGCCGCTGTGACGGCGCGGCCGGCGGCAGCGGCGCGGGACCGGCGGCCGGCAGGTAGGCGGCCAGCGTGGCGGCGTCATATGCCTGGCAGGCGTGCGCGGGCGCGGGCTCGCGCATAGCGTCACGCGTGGCAGCGCAGCGTGCGCCGTCGACGGCGTCGCACGCGGCATCGCGTGCCGCGTGGGGGGCGACGCCGTGGGCGATGCCGCGGCCGGCATGTTGCGGCGCGGCCGGCCAGGCGTGGTTGATGCGGTGGCGCAGGCCGGCGGCGGCAGCCAGCTGCAGCGCCATCGCCAGCACGACGATCAGCGCGGCACGGGCCGCACGCCGCGACGGCACGCCGGTGCGTCGTGGGATTTGCATAGGGAAGGGCGGCACAGGGCCGCGCACGTGTCTGGAACCCTGCCTACAGCAGGGGCGTCAAGGTCACGCTGCGACGCGGGGCGGCGCCTGGCGGGGAGGGAGCAGGTAGCGCGGGGCCGCGAACCGGGCCGGCGACGAAGGCAGGCACGCCAGCAGGTAGGCGACGGCCAGGAAGAGCGCCAGCAAGGCCGGCGGCGTGCCCGGCAGGTCGGCCGGGAAATGGCCCGCCATCTGGCACGCCACGCAGTCGTCGAGCTTGTCGGCCAGGTCGTGGCTGTGCGTCGAGCCGGCCAGCGCCTGCAGGGCAAACACGATCGCGCACAGTGCGACAATCCAGCGCCACAGGCCTTTGCCGTGGCGCGCTGCACTGCGCTGCTTTGCGGGGATGGTTTGCATGGGCTGCGAGTATAGCACCGCATGCGGCGTCGCGCACGCGCGCGACAAGCCCCTGGATGCGGTGGGTCAGGCCGTCAACTGCGCCACCTGCTGCAGGAACTTGCGGTAGTCGATCGGCTTTTCGATGTAATCGTCGAAGCCGGCGCCGATCAGGCGTTCGCGGTCGCCCTTCATGGCCAGCGCCGTCAGCGCCACCAGCGGGATGCGCTGCGTGCGCGGGTCGGCGCGCAGGATGCCGGCCGCCTGGATGCCGTCCATTTCCGGCATATGGATGTCCATCAGGATCAGGTCCAGCGCCTGCGTGCGCGCGATCTCGATGCCGGGCCGGGCGCGGTCGGCGTGGAACAGTTCATGCCCCGCGCTGGACAGCAGCACCGTGGCCAGGTCCATATTGGCCGGCGAATCTTCGATGATCAGGATGCGGGCCATGCCGTAGCCTCCCGGGCGTGCAGCGCGCGCCCCACTTCATGCAGGAATTGTCGGGTATCCAGGCCGCCTTGCGGCAAACCCGGCTTGGCATGCGCCGCCGGCCGGCGCTCGGACAGCACCAGTACCGGCGGCGGCAGCCGGACGTCCGAGTGCAAGGCGTCGAGCAGGGCCATGCCGCCGGCTTCGTCGCGCATTGGCCCCAGCACCAGCAGGTCGACCGGCCTCGCTTGCGCGGCGGCCATCGCTTGCGGCCCGTCGGCATAGAAACTGACCTGGTAATTCAGGCCGGCCAGCGCCTCGCGCAAGCCGGAACTGTTGGCGCTTTCGTCGACCAGCATCACGTGCGGCGCCTTGGCCTGGTCCGGCCCCAGGCCCAGCGCGTACAGCGCGCGGTTGAGGTCTTCCTGCCGCATCGGCTTGGGCAGGAAGTGGGCGGCCCCGAGCAGGCAACTGCGCATTTCCTCTTCCAGGATCGACACCACCACCACCGGCACCTGCCCCAGCCCCGGCTCGGCGCGCAATTGCTGCAGCACCGACCAGCCGCTGGCGTCGGGCAGCAGCAAGTCCAGCGTGACCAGGTCGGGCGGCGCCGCGCGCGCCTGGGCCAGCGCGCTGGCCGCATTGGCCGCGCAGCTGACGTCGAAGCCGGCGCCTTCCAGCTGCAGGCGCAGCAGGTCGGCCGCCGCCGGGTCGTCTTCCACCACCAGCGCGCGCTTGCCGCTTGGCGTACGGGCCGGCGCCGGCTCGGCTTCGGGCGTGCGCAGCGGCAGCCAGATGGCGAAGTGGGCGCCCCGGCCCGGCGCGCTCGATACGCCGACCGCGCCGCCGTGCAGGCCGGCCAGGCGGCTCACCAGCGACAGCCCGAGACCGGTGCCCTCATGGTGGCGCGACATCGAGGAATCGATCTGGCGGAAGGCCTGGAACAGTGTCGCCAGGTCGTCCTGCGCGATGCCGTCGCTGTCGTCGCTGACCAGCACCTGCAGCCACTGGTGGAAGGGGCCCGGCGGCGGCGCCAGCGTGCGCGAGGGCAGCTCCGGGCGCGGCCCGTCGCGCAAGGGCGCATCGCCCACCACGCTGGCCGCCAGCCGCACGCTGCCGCCTTCGCGGCAGAACTTGACCGCGTTGGACAGCAGGTTGTAGACCATCTGCTTGAACTTGCGCTGGTCCAGCATCAGCTGCCCGACCCCCGGCGCCGGCTCGAATTGCAGGCTGATGCGGCGCTTGCCGGCCGCTTCGCGCACGATGTCGAAGGCGCCTTCCAGCAATTCGTTGGCGCGCTCGGCTTCCAGGTGCAGCTCCATCATGCCCGACTCCACCTTGGACAGGTCGAGGATGTCGTTGATCAGGGCCAGCAGATGCTTGCCGCTGGACGAGACGTGGTTGACGCAATTTTGCTGGGTCGGCGTCAGGCTGCCGACGATGCCGCCCGCCAGCAGGTCGGAAAAGCCGATGATCGCATTGAGAGGCGTGCGCAGCTCGTGTGACATGTTGGACAGGAATTCGGACTTCAGGCGGTCGGCCTGCTCCAGCTGGCGGTTCTTTTCGGCGATCGCGCGCTGATGCTCGCGCAGCTCGGCCACCATGGTTTCCAGTTCGCGGTTGCGCAGCTCCAGCTGGCTCATCAGCTCGGCGCGGCTTTCCATCAGTTCGCGCGCGGCGCGCATTTCGGCCGCTTCCAGTTCCTGGCGCGCCAGCTCGGCGCGGATGCGCCGGCTCTCGTCCTCGAACTGCTTGCGCCGCAGCTGGGCGCGCACGCGCGCCTTCAGCACGTCGAACTCGCTGGACTTGAGCACGTAATCGTCGGCCCCGGTGGCCAGGCCTTCGATCATGGCCGCGCGGTCCTCGGCCGCGGTCAGCATGATCAGCGGCAGGTCGCGCGTGGCCGGGTCCTGCTTCAGGCGGCGGCAGGTTTCGGTCCCGCTCAAGCCCGGCATCAGGCGGTCCAGCAGGATGCAGTCGACCGACTGCACCGCCAGCATGGCCAGCGCCTCCTCGCCGGAATGGGCCAGCACCACGTCGTAGCCCTCGCCGGTCAGGGTTTGTGCCAGCTGGTGCAGGAAGGTGGGGCTGTCGTCCACCGCCAGGATGCGCTTGGCGCCCAGCAGGCTGTCGTGCTGCCCGCGCGCGGCGTCGGCCGCCTTGCGCAGCACGGCGCGCACCCGCGCGAGGATCAGCTCGATGTCCTCGTCCTTGCGCACGAAGGCGTCGGCGCCGGAATCGAGCGCGCGCAATTCGGCCCGCTCGTCGGAGGAACCGGTCAGCAGCACGCAGGGCAGGCCGCGCAGGGCCGCGTCCAGGCGCAGCCTGCGCACCACTTCCGCGCCGTCCATGCCGGGCAGCACGCCGTCCACCACCACCGCCGCCGGGCGCCGCAGCGCCATGCTGCGCAAGCCTTCCTCGCCGGAAGCGGCCACCTCCACCGCGAAGCCCGATTCGCGCAGCAGCGCCGCCAGGTGTTCGCGGAAGGTCAGGCTGTCGTCGATCAGCAGCACGGCCGCCTCGCCGTGCGCGGGCTGCAAGCCAAGCAGGGTGCCGGCGCGCGCCAGCAGGGCGTCGCGGTCGTAGGGCTTGCCCACGTAGTCGGAAGAACCGGTGGCCAGGCCGCGCACGCGGTCGCCCACCTGGGCCTCGGTCGACAGCACCAGCACCGGCAGCGTGGCGCCGGCTCCGCGCAGCTCGCGCAGCAGGTCGATGCCGTCGCCATCGGGCAGCAGCACGTCCAGGATCAGCAGCCCGATGCCAGGCTGCGCCAGCGCCGCGCGTGCCGCGGCCAGGCTGTCGGCGCACACGGTCTCGATGCCGCGCGCGGCAAAGGCTTCCTGCAGGTCGGCCCGCACCGTCAGGCTGTCGTCGACGATCAGGACGCGCGCGTTCACGCCGGCTCCTGTACCGCCAGCGCGGCCAGTGCCGGCCCGATGGCGTCAAGCGGCAGGATGCGCTGGACCGCGCCCAGGCGGGCCGCTTCGCGCGGCATGCCGTACACCACGCTGGTCGCTTCGTCCTGGGCGATGGTGACGCCGCCGGCAACGCGGATCGCGCCCAGGCCGCGCGCACCGTCCGCCCCCATGCCCGTCAGCAGGGCGCCGGCGCAGGCCGGGCCGCATTCCTGCGCCAGCGATTCGAACAGCACATCGACCGAGGGCTTGCAGGAATGCCGCTCCGGCCCATCGTCGAGCAGCAGGCGGCGTCCGCGCAGGCGCAGGTGGCGCCCGGGCGGCGCCAGGCGCACGGCGCCGGCATCGAGCAGTTCGCCGTCGCGCGCCAGGCGCACCCGGTGCGCGGTCTGGCCGTCCAGCCAGTCGGCGAAGGCGCTGCCGAACGGCTCGCCGATATGCACCACCATCAGCAGCGGCAAGGCCAGGCCGGGCGGGATGCCGCGCAGCACCTGGACCACGGCGCGCGGTCCGCCGGTGGAGGCGCCGATGGCCGCCACCAGCGGCCGCACCGCCACGCGCGGCAGCGTTTCGCCGCCGGCAGGGACGGGCGCCGCCGCCGGGGCCGGGGCCGGCGCTGCCTCGGCTACGCGCAGCTTGCCGCGCACATGGGTCAGCACCCGGACCCGCGCCACCAGGCGCAGATGCGCAAGATAGCGCGCGCACCAGGCTGCGCTGTCCTCGTCGGCGCGCGGCTTCTCGATGGCGTCCACGGCGCCCGCGGCCAGCGCTTCGTAGGTCTTGAACAATTCGCCGCGGTTGGTGGAGGCCGACACCACCAGGATCGGCGTGGGCACATAGGCCATGATGAATTCCGTGGCCGCCATCCCGCTCATCACCGGCAGCATCATGTCGAGCGAGATCACGTCCGGCCGCAGCTGCTGGCACAACTCGATGGCTTCCTTGCCATCGGCCGCCTGGCCCACCAGCTCGCAGCCGGGGTCCGCCGCCACCGCCTCGCACAGGAAGCTGCGCATGGTCAGCGAGTCTTCGACCACCAGGACGCGCAAGCGGCTCATGGCTGCACCAGCTCCCCGACCTGGCGCAGGAATTGCGCCTGGTCGAATTCGCCCTTGACGATGTGGCCGCGGGCGCCGGCCTGCACGGCCCGCGCGCGGTCCTCCCGGCTGTCGCGCGAGGTGACCAGGATGCACGGCAGGTGGCGCAGCACCGGGTCGGCGCCGGCCTTTTCGATGAAGGCGAAGCCGTCCATGCCCGGCATTTCCACATCCACCAGCACCAGGCCGAAGTCGCCGCGCAGCGCCATCTCCAGGCCTTCCTCGGCGCTGGCCGCCATGGCCACCGTATAGCCGGCCGCCTCCAGGATGGAGCATTCGAGCATGCGCGTGGTGAGCGAATCGTCCACCACCAGGACCGGCTTGGCCGGCGCAGCCGTGCCGCCGCCGCGGCTGGCGCGCGCCGCCAGCGTCTGCGCCAGGTGTTCCGGATCGAGCACGATGCCGGGATCGCCCGCATCGTCCAGGTACAGCCCCAGCACACTGGCGTCGGCGGCGGCCAGCGGCGGTGGCGCCTGCAGCACCACGCTCTCCACGCCCGCCAGCCGGGTGACGCCCACCGCGCTGGCGCCGGCCCCGGATGGCGCCAGCGCCACGGCGCTGAAGGCGCGGTGGCCGTTGCCGCCGCGCCCGGCGCCCAGCCCCAGTTCCAGCGGGCGGAAAGGCAGCACCTGGCCGCCGAATTCGATGGCGGCGCCGTCGGCGCCGGCCAATACCTGCTCCGGCGCCACGCGCGCCGCGCCGCGTACCGCATCGAGCGGCAGGGCCAGCAAGCGGCCTTCCGCTTCCACCATCAGCACATCGAGTGCGGCCAGCGACATCGGCACTTGCAGCTCCACCGTGGTGCCCTGGGCGCCGCTGCCCGCCTGCACGGTGCCGCCCAGGCGCGCCATGGCGTCGCGCACCACGTCCAGGCCGACGCCGCGCCCGGCCAGTTCCGACACGCTGGCGCGCGTGCTGATGCCGCCTTCGAACAGGCGCGCCAGCAGCTGGCCGCCGTCGAGGCCGGCCAGCGCGGCCGGCGTTTCGCCGCGCCTGGCCAGTGCCGCGCGCACCGCCGCCAGGTCGACGCCGCGCCCGTCGTCGCTGCAGCGGAACCAGGCGCGGGTGCCGCGGCGGCCGGCGGACAGCACGATGTGCCCGGCGGCCGGCTTGCCCGCCGCGCGCCGCTCGGCGGGCGTCTCGATGCCGTGCGCCACCGCATTGCGCACCAGCTGCACCATGCTGCCCAGCACCAGTTCCAGCACTTCGCCCTCCAGGCGCAGGCTGCCGGCGGAAGCGTCGCAGGCCACTTGTTTGCCCTGGACCTGGGCCGCGTCGCGCGCGGCGCGCTCCAGTATGCCGAACATGCTCGCCGCCGGCACCAGGCGCAGCCGCTCGGCAGCATCGCGCGCCTGGCGCAGTTCGCGGTCGATGCGCTCGATGCCGCCGGCCAGGGCGCGCTCCATCTGCGCCAGGCGCTGGCGCGCCAGGCCGGGCGCTTGCGGCGTCACGGTGCGGGCCGCGCTATCGAGCTGGGTCGCCAGGCGGCGCAAGCCTTCCAGTTCGCCGCCAATCTCGCCCAGCCCTTCGAGCAGGGCATCGACCTCCACCAAGTCGGCCCGCGCCAAACGTGGCGGCGGCGCCGGCAGGGCCTCGCCTTGCGCTTGCGCTGCGGCTTTCGTGTCCGCGCCGGCACCACCCGCATCTGGCGCCGCGCCCATGGCGCCGGCAGCGGCTGGCGCGCCGGCGCCACCCGGCGCCGGCCCGGCCGCAGCCACCGTTACCGCCGCCTCCGGGCGCGGCAACTGGCCCAGCAGGACGTCGATGCGGTCGAGCGCGGCCAGGATCCGGTCGGCCGCGCTGCGTTCGAGCGCCACGCCCCCTGCGCGCAAGGGCGAGAGCAAATCCTCCACCCCGTGGGTCACGTCCGCGATTTCCGCCTGGCGCACCACGCGCGCCGCCCCCTTCAGCGTATGGGCCAGGCGCAGCAGGCGCGCCACGGTGCCGGCATCGGCCGCCGCGCCGTCCGCGCTCTCAAGCGCCAGCACGCCGGCGCTGAGCTGGTCCAGCAGTTCGCGCCCCTCGATGCGGAAGTAGCGGTAAGGATCGGTGGCCATGCGCGGCGGGCTCCGGTCAGGCGGCGCTGGCTTGCGGCTGCACCAGGCGGCGCAGGTCGAGCGACAGGTTGGCCAGTTGCGACGCCGTTTGCAGGGTTTGCGCCGAGCTGGCTTCGGTCTCCTGCGTCGCTTGCGCCACGTCGGTGACGGCAATGCGCACCTGTTCGGCCGCGCTGGCCTGCTGCTTGGTCGACAGCTCGATCTCGCGCGCCGCCTCGGTGGTGGTGACCACCAGCTCGGCGATCTGGCGGAACGATGCCGCCACCTCGGCAAACTGGCGCGCCCCCGCATCGACCGCCTTGGCGCCGCCCTCGGTCGCCATCACGGTGGTGTTGACGGCGCCGCGCACGTCCTCGATCTGGCTGCGGATGCCCTTGGTGGAAGCGGCCACCCGGTCGGCCAGCTTGCGGATCTCTTCCGCCACCACGGCAAAACGCTTGCCCGCCTCGCCGGCGCCGGAGGCCTCGATGGTGGCATTGATGGCCAGGATATTGGTCTGCTCCGCCAGTTCGGACACGATATCGAGCACCGCGCCGATCTCCTGCGACTTGCGGCCCAGGTCCAGCATATGGCTGACCACCGTATCGATCTGGCGCCGGATGCCGGCAATCGCTTCCTGGCCCTTGTCGACGATGGCATCGCCCGACCTGGCGCCCTGCGCGGTCTGCTCCGCGATCTGCGCCACGCGCTGTGCGCTTTCCGCGATCTGGCGCGAGGTGGCCACCAGTTCGCTGATGGTGGTGCTGATCTCGCTCATGGCGCCGGCCTGCTCCTTGGCGCCGGAAGCCTGCTGGCTGGCCGCCGCCTGCAGCTCGGCCGAGGAGCTTTGCACATGGCCCACCGCCGCGCCGATCTGGCGCCCCAGGGTGCGCGAGAGCAGTACCGCCAGCACCACGGCCAGCGCCAGCAGCACCACCGCCAGCACCGTGACGCCCATGGCGGCGCTGGCGGCCAGCTCGGCCGCGTCGCGCTTGGCTTGTTCCAGTTGCTGCTCCTCCTGCGCATCGAGCGTGGCCAGTGCCTTGGCCAGCGCGTCGCGTGCCGGCAGCACCCGGTCATCGAAGGCGCGCACCAGCTCATTGGTGCCGGGGCGGGTATCGGCCAGCGACAGCACACGCTCGGCCGCCTCGCGGTAGGCGTTGGCACTGCGCTCCACCTCCGCCAGCGCCTGCTGCCCGCTGTCGCGCCCGAGCAGGCTGCGCATGCGCCCGGTCACCCGGGAAAACTCGGCGCGCGCCTCGTTGTAATTGTCGACGAAACGGCGCTCCGGCGCGAGCAGGTAGCCGCGCACATTGGCCGACATGCGCTCGGCCAGGCCGTTGCAGCGTTCCACGTCCAGCATGACCTGGGCATTGTTGTTGATCACGCGCTCCTGCCCGGCGACGGCGGTGCGCAGCGCCACGATGGCCACTACGCTGATCAGCAGCGCCAGCACGGCCATCGCTGCGTAGCCGGCAGCCAGTTTGCGTCCGAAGGTCCAGGTTCCATTCATGGTCATAAGCTCCCCAGGCGCTGGCAGCGCCGTTCCAGGTCGTCGATCAAGGATTGCAGGCTAAGCAGCGGCCGCGGCATGTCGTCCATGCGCACCGCCGCGTCCACAAAGGCATGCTGCGGCGCCGGCAGGAAGTCTTCCGGGCGCGCCGCATGGTGGGCGTCGAATTGGTCGAAGGCGAACGCCGCGCTGTGGCGGCCGGCCGCCAGCGCCAGCCAGCGCGGCGCGCGCTGCGGCGCCAGGCCAAGCAGCAGCGCCAGGTCGAACACCGGCACCGCCTGCCCGCGCACGCCGGTCAGGCCGATCAGCTCGGGCAGGCGCGATGGCAGCGCCTGCACGCGGCGGTCAACGTACAGCCCGCGGATGGCCGACAGGCGCAGCGCATAAGGCTGGCCGCCGGCGCGGATCGCCAGCAATTGCTGGGCGCCGGCCTCCGGCGGCGCGGGCGGCATGGCGAAGGCGCGGTCGAACTCTTCGCGCAGGGCCAGCGCGCTGGCAGCGAGCACGTTCTGCCCGCTCATGGCGCCGCTCCCAGCGCCGCCAGTTCGGCATGGCATAGCGCCAGCAGGGCGGCGCGCGGGAAGCCGCCGCCGAACAGCAGCAGGCGCGCCGCATCTTCGCCTTCCAGCAATTGCGCCGCCAGCGCCAGTTCGCGCCGCGCCGCGTCGCGCTGGCCGAGGCGGCGCTGCAGCCTGCCCGCCTGCAGCCGCGCCATGGCGAAGCCGGGGGCCAGGTAGGCCGCGCCCTGGTAATGGCCCAGCGCCGCTTCCAGGTCGCCTTCCATTTCCTCGCACAGCGCCAGCACATAATGGGCGCCCGCATGCAGCGCGTCGCGCTCGAGCAGCTGGCCGCATGCTTCGCGCGCACGCGTGACCGCGCCCGACTGCACCAGGGTGACGGCCTTCAACAGCAGCACGTCCGGATCGCCGGCATGCTCGCTCGGCAAGTTGCCGATGTGTTCCAGCGCCTGCCCGAAGCGTTCCTGGTGCAGGCTGGCGAGCGCCAGTTGCAGGTCGGGCGTGGAAGGGGCCGGCGCCGCGGCCGGCCGCGCGGTGCTGGCCAGGGCATCGATGCGGCGGCTGGCCCGGCCGATCTGTTCGGCCCACAACGGATCCGGCGCCGCCGGCACCCGCGGTGGCGCAGGCGGCAAGGCCGGCGGCGGCGGTGGCGGCGCTGCCGACCACCAGGCCAGCGGTTCGCGCAACCCTTGCAGCGCGCCATCCTTGCGCTGGTAATAAAAGGTCCCGTGCGTATGGCACAGGTGGAAATCGTTCGACAGGCCACGCAGGGTTTCCGCATGGCCGAGGAACAGGTAGCCGCCCGGTGCCAGCGCCTGCGCGATGCGCGCCACGGCAGCCTGCGCCTGTTCCGGCGTAAAGTACATCAGCACATTGCGGCAGAACACGATGTCGAAACGGCCCGGCTGCCAGAACGCCGGATCGTCCAACGCCAGGTTGCGCTGCTCGAAATGCACGGCGCGCTGGATTTCCTGTGCCAGCTGATAATGTTCGCCATCGTGGCGGAACCAGGCGGTGCGCAGGTCCGGCGGCATTTCGCGCATCGCCCAGGTCGAATAGCGCGCCCGCTCCGCGCGCGCCAGCATGGAAGGGTTGGCATCGAACGCAGTCAGCGACAGGCCCGCATCGCGCCCGCAACTGCGCGCCAGCATCGCCAGCGTGTAGGGCTCTTCGCCCGAAGCGCAGCCGGCCGACAGCACCGCGACTTGCCCGCGCGCCTGCTGGCGCTGCGGCAGCGCCACTTCCATGAAGGCGCGCAGCTGGTCGCCGTTGCGGAAGAAATACGTTTCGGTGACGGTCAGTTCCGATGCCAGCCGCGCCAGCAAGCTGTCGGCCGGCGCGCTGCCCGCGAGGTCGGCCAGGATGCGCTGGCGGTCGCCGCCGCAGCTATCGAGCACGCGCGCCAGCGTGGCCAATTTGTGCTCGTCGAAAGCCAGGCCGAGGCGATCGGCCAGCAGGGCGCGGAAGCGCGCCACTTCCTGCGTCGCGGCGGGAGCGTTCATTTGACTTCCGCCGCCGCATCCAATGTTTGCCAGACCGACTCCGGCACGGTGCGCGCGGCGCGCAGCACCAGCAGCAGTTCGGCATCGCGCGCGCCGATGCCGGCCAGTTGCGCATCGTCGCCGCCATCGAGCAATGGCGGCGTTTCATCGAGCAGCGCAGTCGGCAGGGCGCGCACGCCGAGCACCTCGTCCACCGCCAGCGCCGCCACCCGGCTGCCCAGGCGCAGGCTGACGAAGCGTCCCGGTTGGCCGACCGGCGCCCCAAGCAGCGCCGACAGCGCCACCACCGGCACCGCTTGCCCGCGCAGCGTGGTGGCGCCGAGCACACAATGGTCGACGCCCGGCAGCGGCGTGACCGGCAACGGCCGCAAAGTTTCACCGACATGGGACAGGGGGAGGGCACACTTGCGGCCCCCGCTGCCGCAAAGAAGGACGGGGATGGCTGGCAATGCGCTAGGGACTATCTGCATATTCGCTTCACTGCTCCTGGCAAGGATCGACACATGAACCGGCTTAGAGTGCAGGCCCAGTCTACAGCGGGAATAAATCGCATGCAAAGACTTTACTGCGTTGCAAATGGAAAGTCGGGGTCAGCTCTGGCAACCGGACAAAAGGCGCACATTCTGAACTGAACCCCGAAAGTTGGACGCCAACTTTCGGGGTTTTTCATTGGCAAAGT
>CBFGQI010000046.1:0-33411 GCA_965650885.1 uncultured Oxalobacteraceae bacterium | reverse complement strand
ATGCCGTTCGAACAGACGGGGTCTGACCCTCCGGGTCAGACCCCGGTTTACCGGTCTTGCATTTCATCCCCCAATTCCTGCATTTCGTCGCACAATCTGTTTATTCATTTGCTAACGCCCGTACGATCAAAAGATCGCAACTGAGAGTCAGGAAAGGATAACGATAATGGACGATCCCAGCTCTGTCAGCCTTGCCCCCACCGCCGGCAACGAACGTATCGAAGCGCTCGATGTAGTACGCGGTTTCGCGCTGATCGGCATTTGCATCATGAATGTCGAATACTTCAACCGCGCGATCGCCGATCTCGGGCGCGGCATCAATCCGGCCCTGACCGGGCCCGACTTTGTCATCAGCTTCATCACCCAGTATTTCGTCACCGGCAAATTCTGGACCATCTTCTCGCTGCTGTTCGGCATGGGCTTTGCCGTCATGCTGACCCGAGCCGACCAGGCCGGGCGCAGCTTCCTGGCGCCATACTTGCGCCGTATCCTTGCGCTTGCCGTGTTTGGCGCCGGCCACAGCATCTTCCTGTGGTCGGGCGATATCCTGTTCAGTTATTCGGTGGCCGCAGCCTGCCTGCTCATCACCATGTACGGTCGGCCGAAATACATCGCGGCCGGCATCGCGCTGTCCGTGCTGGTGGGCCTGGCGCCCAAAGCCGCCGTGCTGGCGGGCGTGCCGGAAAAATCCGTCCCTGATTTGAATGCGTTTTTCGGCATCGCCGGCGGGCTCGCTTATTTTTCGCTGGTCGGCTGGTGGCTGCGCGGCGATCAGCGTGTGAAAAAATTGAATATGCCAACGGTGGCGCTGCTGTTCCTGGCAGTTGGCATCATTGCCCTGATTGTCGCGGTGGTGATGTGGGTCTTGCCCGCCATGCCGCGCGAAGCGCGACTCGGTTTGCCGGTGTTCGGCCTTGCCGCAACGATCCTCGGCATCCTGAGCCACAAGTTCCATGAGCCGAAATCACAACGCCCATGGCGTCTGGGGGTGGGCATGTATGTGTTCTCCTTCTTTATGATGACGGGCGTTGGCGGCATGATGTACATACTGCCTGAAAAGGCGGAGCCGGTTGCGCAAGCTGGTGCTGTCGCGTCGCCTGCCGCCGACAAGGCCGCCAAAGCGAAGGCGGAAAAAGCCACCGAACGCGCCAAGCGCCTGAAGGAACGCGAGGAAGCCGTGAAGAAGGAAGTCCAGGTCTCCACCAGCGGCAGCTACACAGAACACCTGGCATTGCGCGCCGAACGCTTTGCCAAGCACGCGCCAAGCGAAGTTGGCTTCGCGACCATCCTGGTTGGCATGTTCCTGCTCGGTTCCTGGTTCGTCCGCTCCGGCATCATGGAAAACACGCGTGCCCATCTGCCGCTGTTCCGCAAGCTCGCGCTTTATGGACTGCCGGCCGGTATCGGCCTGGGCCTGCTGGGCTCCACCATCGCCATGCGCTCGGTGCCTGGCTCGAACGGCGCCGACGGCTTCCAGCTCGCGAGCGGCTTGCTCATGCTGGGCAACTTGCCGGCCTGCCTCGGCTATGTCGGGCTGGTCGTCGTCATGCTGCATAGCAGTTCCGTCTTTGCCAGGATTAAGGTGCTGGCACCGTTCGGCCGCATGGCCTTGACCAATTACCTTACCCAATCGGTGGTCGGGGCACTCTATTACTTTGGCTGGGGCTTCGGCCACTATGGTGTCAGCCGCGTGCACCAGATGGCCTATGTCGCCTGCCTGGTAGTGCTGCAGATCGCGTTCAGCCACTTCTGGCTGTCCCGCTTCCGCTACGGTCCGATGGAATGGCTGTGGCGCGCCTTTACTTACTGGACCATTCCTCCAATGGCGCTGGAAAAACCATCGCGTGTTGCGGTAGCGGCGGGGGTACGCTGATTGCGGGTTGCCTTGCATAGGCTGGCGCCAGCCATGGTGCTGGCAGCGGTGGCGGGCAGCGCCATCGCTGAAAGCTTCGAAGTGCCCGGCCTGGCGCAGCGGGCTCGCATTCAGGTCGACAAATGGGGCGTGCCGCATATCTATGCCGCGAGCCAGGAGGACCTGTATTTTGTGCAGGGCTTCAATGCGGCGCGCGACAGGCTGGCGCAGATCGACTTGTGGCGGCGCCGCGGATTGGGCCGCATGGCGGCGGTCTTCGGACCCGCCTATTTGGAGCAGGACCGTGCGGCGCGGCTTTTCCTGTATCGCGGCGACATGGCTGTGGAATGGAAGGCCTATGGCAGCGGTGCGCGCGATGTGACCGAACGTTTCGTCGCCGGCATCAACGCCTACATCGACCTGCTGGAGCACAAGCCGGAACTGCTGCCGTTCGAATTCCGCCAGTTCTCCTACAAACCAGAGAAGTGGGCCGCCGAGGATGTCGTGCGCATCCGCAGCCATGGTTTGACGCGCAACCTGCTGCAGGAATTCGAAAGGGCGCACGTGGCGTGCAAGGTTGGCCTGGACGCGGACAGGCTGCGCGCGAGGCTGGCGCCGGCCTGGGTGACGCGTGTGCCGGAAGGGCTCGACCCCTGCCTGCCGGAGCATGCGCTGGACGTTTTCCATCTCGCGACCGCCCCTGCGCGCCTGATGCGCAATGCCGCCAAGCGCGAAAAGGCCGACAAGGCCGACGTGGCGGCTGCCGATGCGCAGCGCATGGAAGGCAGCAACAACTGGGTCATTGCGCCGTCGCGCAGCAAGACCGGGCGGCCCATCCTGGCCAACGACCCGCACCGCGCCTATGCCGCGCCTTCCTTGCGTTACATCGTCCACCTCAGCGCACCGGGGCTGGACGCGATCGGGGCGGGCGAGCCCGCCTTGCCGGGCATTTCGATCGGACACAATGGCCGTATCGCGTTCGGCCTGACGATATTCGGTATCGACCAGGAAGACCTTTACGTCTACCGGACCAAGCCCGACAATCCGAACCAGTATCTTTACCAAGGCAAATGGGAAGATTTCCGCGTGGTGCAGGAAAACGTCGCTTTGCCCGGTGGGCGCAGCAAGGCGGTCGAGCTGCGCTTTACACGGCATGGCCCGGTCATTTTCGAGGAACCGGCAAAACGCCGTGCGCTGGCGGTGCGCAGCGCGTGGTCGGCGCCCGGCACTGCGCCTTACTTTGGCAGCATGGACTATATGCGCGCGCAGGACGCGGCGCAGTTCCGTGCCGCCATGGCCCGCTGGGGGGCACCGGCGGAGAACCAGGTGTATGCCGACATCGCCGGCAATATCGGCTGGGTCGCGGCCGGACTGTCACCGCTGCGGCCCAATTGGGACGGCCTGCTGCCGGTGCCGGGCGACGGCCGTTATGAGTGGCGTGGTTTCCTGGACGGCGCCAGGCTGCCGGCGCAATTCAACCCGAAGCAGGGCTGGTTTGGCAGCGCGAACGAAATGAACCTGCCCGCATCCTTCCCCTACAAGGAATACAAGATCGGCTTCGAATGGGCGCACGAATCGCGGGCGCGGCGCATCGCGGAAGTACTGGGCAGGCCGGGTAAGCTCGGGATCGAGGATATGGAGCGCCTGCAGAACGATCAGGTATCCATTCCCGCGCGGCGGGTGCTGGCGGTGCTCAGGACGGTGAAAGCCGCCGAGTCAGGCGCACAGGCCGCGTTGCGCATGCTCGGCGCATGGGATGCCGAAGTCAGTGCGCCGTCGGGCGCAGCGGCCTTGTTCGAGCTGTGGTGGTCGCGCCACCTTGGCGAAGCCTTCAAGACGGCCTTGCTTGGCCCGTCCGGGGCACGCGCGATGGGTGCTCCCGATGCCGGTGTGCTGCTGGAAGCGCTGGAGCAGCCGGCGGCGCACTTCGGCATGAACGCCGTCGCGCGCCGCGACCGTCTGCTGCTGGATAGCCTGGCGGCGGCATGGAACGAGATGGTGCGTTTGCAGGGCAGCGAACCGGCGCGCTGGGCCTGGGGCAGGATGCAGTTCAGCTATTTCATGCATCCCATGTCGCAAGCGGTGGACGCGGCCACGCGCGCGAAACTCGACGTCGGCCCGCTGCCGCGCGGCGGCAGCGCCTATACCGTCAACCAGTCCGGCTACCACCCGGCCAACTTCTGGCAGATCAACGGGCCATCGTTCCGCGTCGTGATCGACGTTGGCGGATGGGACAATTCACGCGCCATGAATACGCCGGGACAGTCGGGCGACCCGGCCAGTCCGCATTATCGCGACCTGGTCCAAAGCTGGGCCGTCGGATCCTATTTTCCGCTGCTGTATTCGCGCAAGGCGGTCGATGCCGCGACGGAAAGGACGATCGAACTGCTGCCTGCCCGGCGTTGACCCGCATTATGGGCTCACGTTCATGCGCTGCGTATGGGTCCAGTTGTGGTCCCAGGCACTGACCGCCGAGGCATAGGTGCGCCAGGTCTGGCCTTCGCCCGGCCACGGGTTCATGATGTAGATGTAGTTGGTGCCGTTGTACGTCTCGTAGCCGCGTCCCACCATGATATGGCCGCCGCCATTGGTCCAGCCGTAACGGATCACGAATGGCCGGTTGCCGTTGATCTCGTTCACCACCGACGTCCACGACAGGTAATTGTTGATGGCGGTGTTCGGCACGCCCCAGTTGTACAGGATGTTCTGCACGCTGCCTGAAGTGCCATACATATTGTTCGGCCGGTTGGCATAGCTGTTCCAGTCGAAGGTGGTGTTGCCGCAAGCGTAGTTGATGCCATACGCCCAGTTCACGATCTGGCATTGGCTCGGCGTGCGGTTGTAGTAGTTCAGCACGGCCTTGCTCGAGGCGGACCAGCACCACTGGCTATGTTCCTGGGTGGTGAGCGGAACGCCCAGCGTGCGCCACTGCGCAAAGGCGGAGGGCAGGGCGAGTGCCAGCACGGCGCCGGCGAGGATTTTTGCGATGTTCATGGTGCGCCTCCTTTAGCGGAATGCTTCGATATTGGCCTTGACCGCTGCGCGCAGTGGCTGCAGGAGCTCGGCCCCGTCGACCAGCTGGTTGCCGGCCTTCTTCAGCAGCAGCGATTCGCGCGCCGAGTGCAGCGGTGCGAATTTGGCACGGTCCACTTCCAGGAAGTCCGAACGCGCCTGGTAGACGCGGATGAAGCGCAGGTTCGACCGTGCGCTGTTGCCATGGGCCGCCATGGCGGCGTCGACGTCCTTGGCCAGCACCGCGCCGCCATAAGCGACGGTTTCGAAGCGGCCGTTCACCTGCTGCACGGTGGCCAGGCCGATCGGCTTGCCGTGCAGTGAAACGACGAAGCGCCATTCGCCGGTCGGTTTCGCCAGCGCAGGCAGGTCACCGCGCACCATCAGCGCTTTCGGGTCGACGGTGTACACTTCGAAGCCGTGGCTGATGCTGGCCTGCTTCAGGTCGCCGACATCGGTGACGTCGAGCGGGAAGTCCACCGGGGCGCTGCCGGGGCGAAGCGCCTGCTGGTGCTCGGCGAATTGCACAAGACCGTGTTTGGCGGCTTGCAGGGCCGCGCCATTGTCCGCTTGGGCCAGCAATGGCGCGGCCATCACTGCTGCGCAGGCAATGCGCAGCCAGAGTCGATGCGTTTGCATGTGACTACTCCTCTGAAGGTTGATCAGATATTTTTTGAGGTACGAGTGGATCGCCCCCTCTGTGCTGGACCTGAGAGTTTCACAGGCATGGCCGCCCGCTTGCTCCTTCGGTGCGCCGGCCTTGCTGCGCCAACGGCTCTTCAGAGTTGTGAAAACACGCGACCGGTCCTTGGGCCTGAGAGATTCGGGGACGCGCTTGCTCCTTCGGCGTTGTCCGTGGGGCGGACAAACTCTCCCGATCGCGCGGCCGGCATGCGCCGGCAGCGAGCACAGGATAGCCCAGGCTTTTCAGCGATTTCAATTGTTTTCATGAGCGCGTTGCTTTTTCGCCAATAGCCCCATTCCTGCTATGCTGTTGACACTTGCCAGGGAAATTGGTAACGTTTCCAAAAATAGCCGTACACGACAGGAGACAGGATGTTGAAGCAGTTCTTTGCTTGCGCAATGGCGCTGGGCGCTGCGTCCGCGCAGGCGGGCGGCCCGAGCGCGGAAGTGATCCACTGGTGGACGTCGGGCGGCGAATCGGCTGCCGTCAAACAGCTGGCAAATGCTTACCGCGCTGCCGGCGGCACCTGGATCGACACGGCGATTGCCGGCGGCGACCAGGCCCGCGCCGTCACCCTCAACCGCATGGTCGGCGGCAAGGCGCCAACGGCCGCGCAATTCAATATCTCCAAGCAATTCGTCGATATCGTGGACCAGGAAATGCTGGTGCCGCTGGACGATGTCGCGCGCCAGCAGCACTGGGATACCACGCTGCCGGAGCCGATCGTCAACACCATCCGCATCGATGGCCACTACTATGCGATGCCGATGAATATCCACATGCAGACCTGGATCTGGTATTCCAAGGCTGCGTTCAAGAAGGCCGGCATCGCGAAGGAACCCGCCACCGTCGATGAACTGTTTGCCGCGCTGGACAAGCTGAAAGCGGCCGGCCTGGTGCCATTGGCGCACGGCGGACAGGCGTGGCAGGAGCACGTCCTGTTCGCGTCGATGCTGGCGAACCTGGGCGGCCGCCAGCTCTACCTGCAAGTGATGCGCGACCGCGACCAGCGCGTGATCAATTCGGAACCGGTGCGCAAGGTACTGCTGGCCTATAAGCGGCTGCAATCCTACGTCGATCCGGCATCGCCGGGCCGCAACTGGAACGACGCGACGGCCATGCTGGTCAGCGGCAAGGCCGGCGTGCAGATCATGGGCGACTGGGTCAAGGGGGAGTTCAGCAACGCGAAAATGGAGCCGGGCGTGCATTACGGCTGCATCCCGGGACTGGGACCGAACGCACCGTACGTGCTGCAGGGCGATGCCTTCGTCTTCCCGCGATCGGAACGGGCCGACGTGCAGCAGGCGCAGAAGCTGATGGCGAAAGTGCTGCTGGCGCCTGCCACGCAGGTCAGCTTCAACAAACTCAAAGGCTCGGTGCCGCCGCGCGCCGATGCCGATACCAGCCAGTTCGATGCATGCGGCCGCGCCGGCGCCGCCATCATGCGCGACCGCAACCGCCAAGTCGGGGCACCGGAAATTTACCTGACACCCGACCAGAACGGCGCCGTGCAGGATGCGCTGACCGCTTACTGGAACACGTCGATGCCGGTCGAGAAGGCGCAAAAGGCGCTGGCCGCTGCGCTGAGGAATTAGCCGGTGCGCCGTGCCATGTCCTATGCAGCGCTGCTGCCGATGCTGCTCACCGTATGCATCGCTTATCTCGGCTCGTTCGCGTGGACATTCTATGTGTCGCTCACGAGTTCGCGCAGCATCGCCACCAACAAACTGGTGGGCATGGCGCAATACGAGCGCCTGTTCGACAATGAGCGCTGGCTGCTGTCGCTGCATAACCTGGCGCTGTACGGCGTACTGTTCATCCTGGCCTGCATGGTGATCGGCTTCCTGCTGGCGGCGGCGATCGACCGCCAGGTGGCGGGCGAAGGCGCGCTGCGGACCGTCTTCCTTTATCCGTACGCCATGTCCTTCGTCGCGACGGGCCTGGTGTGGCAATGGATACTCACGCCGGGCGGCATCCCCGGCCTGGAAATCGACTGGCTGGTCGACCAGGACCTGGTGCTCTACACGGTGGTGCTGGCATCGGTCTGGCAGGCGTCGGGATTCGTGATGGCGCTGATGCTGGCCGGCTTGCGCGGGGTCGATCCCGAAATCTGGAAGGCGGCGAGGCTGGACGGCATTCCGGCCTGGCGCGTGTATGCTTCGATCGTGCTGCCGATGATGGCGCCAACCCTGGCCACCGTTTTCACCCTGCTGGCAACCATGGTGGTCAAGCTATACGATGCGGTGGTGTCGATGACGCAGGGCGGCCCCGGTACGGCCAGCGAGGTGCCGGCCAAATTCATCATGGACCACCTGTTCCTGCGCGCGAATATCGGGCTGGCCTCGGCGGGCGCAGTGGTGCTGCTGCTGACGGTGCTGGCCCTGCTGGCCCCTTCCGCTTACGCACGCAGCCGAAGGAGGACGGCATGAAGCCTGCCCGCATCGGGCTGTACGCATTTCTGGCCAGCGCAGCGCTGTTTTTCCTGTTGCCGCTGTATGTGATGCTGGTGACGTCGCTGAAGCCGATGGATGAAATCCGCCTTGGCAATATCTTCGCGCTGCCGCTGGCGCCGACGCTGGATGCATGGCGGGCCGCGTGGAGCGAAGCTTGCACCGGCGCAGCGTGCGAAGGCGTACAGGGAGGCTTCTGGAATTCGGTGCGCATCGCCGTGCCGAGCACCTTACTGCCGATCGCACTGGGCGCGTTGAACGGATATGCGCTGTCGTTCTGGCGGCCGCGCGGTGCCAACATCCTGTTTGGCGTCCTGCTTCTGGGTGCCTTCGTGCCGGTGCAGGTGATGATCTATCCGCTGGTGCGCATGATGGCGGCACTGGGCGTGTTCGGCACCTTGCCGGCAATCGTGATCGTGCACCTGGTGTTCGGCATGCCGGTGCTGACGCTGTTGTTCCGCAACTACTATGCGGCGCTGCCGCAGGAGCTGTTCCATGCGGCGCGCATCGACGGCGGCGGCTTCTGGCGCATCTTCTGGCACGTGATGCTGCCCTTGTCGGTACCGATGCTGGTGGTGGCGGCGATCATGCAGCTGACGGGCGTGTGGAACGACTACATCCTGGGGCTCGTGTTCGCGGGCCGGGATAACCTGCCGATGACCGTGCAGCTGAATAACGTGATCAATACCACGACGGGTACCCGTCTTTACAACGTCAATATGGCCGCCACGATCCTGACGGCGCTGGTGCCATTGGCGGTTTATTTCCTGTCGGGCCGCTGGTTCGTGCGCGGCATCACCGCCGGCGCTGTGAAAGGTTGAACGGATGTCGAATGTCAGTCTGAAAAATCTGCAGATCACCCTTGGCGGCAACGCCATCATCCGTGGCCTGGACCTGGAGGTGGACGAGGGCGAATTCCTGGTGCTGCTGGGCCCATCCGGCTGCGGCAAGTCCACGCTGTTGCACAGCATCGCCGGCCTGACGGAAATCAGCGGCGGGACCATCGACATCGGCGGCAAGGACATGTCGCGCACCGATCCCAGCGAGCGCGGGATCGGCATGGTGTTCCAATCCTATGCGTTGTATCCCACCATGACGGTCGAGAAGAACATGTCGTTCGGCCTGCGCATCGCAGGCGTGGAGAAGGCGGAGATCAGGCGCCGGGTCGACCGCGCAGCAGCGATGCTGCACCTGGGCGAACTGTTGCAGCGCAAGCCGTCGGCCTTGTCCGGCGGGCAGCGGCAACGGGTGGCGATCGGCCGCGCGCTGGTGCGCGAGGCGGGCGTGTACCTGTTCGATGAACCGTTGTCCAACCTCGATGCCAAGCTGCGTACCGATTTGCGGCGCGAACTCAAGCTGCTGCACCAGCAGCTGGGCGCGACCATGATTTACGTGACCCATGACCAGGTCGAGGCCATGACCTTGGCCAGCCGCATCGCCGTCATGCGCGCCGGCGAAGTGCAGCAGGTCGGTACGCCGGGCGAGGTGTATGAGCGGCCTGCCAACCTGTTCGTGGCCGGCTTCCTTGGGGCTCCGGCGATGAATTTCATCGACGGCACCGTCGATGCGGGCGGCACGTTCTCCGGCGCAGGCCTGCGCCTGGCGCTCGGCGCGGCTGCGGCCGCGCAGGCGGAAGCGGGAGGCGGCGCGTTCAAGGCGGTGCTGGGCGTTCGGCCGGAACATATCGCGCTGGTGCCGGGCGGTCCGCTGCAGGGCCGGGTGACGCTGGTCGAACCGATGGGCGCGCACCGCGTGGTCTGGCTCGATTGCGGCGGCAAGCAGATGTCCTGCATCGTGCAGGGCGGCAGGGCGATAGCGCCGGAGGACGCGCTCGCCTTTGCGATCGATGCACAATGCGTATCCTTATTCGACCCGGTCAGTGGCAAGCGCTTTGAAACGGCGGGCGCTTCCAGTATGCTCGCGATGACGGAATAATCTAAAGGAAAACAGTGGCCACTATTAAAGATGTAGCCCGCCTGGCGGGCGTAGGACTGGGCACCGCCTCCCGCGTCGTGAGCGGCAAGGGATCGGTGTCTCCGGCGACGCTCGAGAAGGTCAGGAAGGCGATCGATGAACTGGGATTCCGGCCCTCGCATGCGGCGCGCACGCTGCTGACCGGCACCAGCCAGATGATCGGCGTCTACATCCCCGTCCTGAGCGGCACTTTCTATACGCCGATCCTGCAGATCATCGACAATGAGCTGCGTGCCGCCGGCTTGCACATGGTGGTGGCTTTCGGCGTCGGCCTGGGCGACGAACGCCGGCAGGCCAAGGAAGGCATCCAGTTCCTGATGGAGCGCGGTTGCGATGGCTTGATCGTGATGACCAGCGCTTTGCTCGATGAAGATGTCGAAGCGCTGGGCGCGCAGCAAGGGCGCATTGTGGTGCTGAACCACAGCCTGCCCAGCATCCCCGACCAGTGCTTCATGGTGGACCACAAACTGGGCGGGCGCCTGGCGGCGCGCGCCTTGCTGGACCACAAGCACCGCGAGATCGCCGTAGTGGCGGGACCGTCGCGCCTGGCCGACAACGTGGCGCGCATCGAAGGCTTCATGGAGGAGTTGCAAGCGGGCGGTATCGACACCAGCCGCATGTGGGTGGCAGAGAGCGACTTTTCGCCGGCAGGCGGCTGGGCCGCCGCCAAGGAACTGGTCGAGTCGGGGCATCGCTGCACCGCCCTGTTTTGCGCCAACGATGAAATGGCGGTGGGCGCCTTGTCGTATTTCCAGGAGGCGGGCATCCGCGTGCCGCACGACCTGTCCGTGATCGCTTATGACGATACGCCGAGCGCCGAGTTTTCCGCGCCGCGCCTGACCACCGTCCATATGCCCTGGCGCGAGATGACGATGAATGGCCTGAGCGCCTTGCTGAACCGCTGCTATGGCTTGCGCCGCACGGTGACGCGCAGCTTCCCGGTGACGGTGACGTTGCGGGCATCGCTGGCCAAGGCGGCCGGTACGGCCAAGCGCAAGGCGGCAGCATGAATTGATCCTGTAAGGGGCGCTTGCGCCCTTTTTTTCGACGTAGTGTGGAAACCTTTCCAAACCTGAGCAAGACTGAACATGACTACTCCAGACCAGATTGAACCAGGCGCGCCGGCGCGCAGCGACTTTGCCCGCGACTTCCTGTGGGGCTGCGCCACCTCGTCCTACCAGATCGAGGGGGCCGCCCGCGAAGATGGGCGCGCCGAATCGATCTGGGACCGTTTTGCCGCGACGCCGGGCAAGGTGCGCGACGGCTCCAGCGGCGCGGTGGCTTGCGACCATTACCACCGCTGGCCGGAAGATATGGATATCGCCCGCGGCCTGGGTCTGAACGCCTATCGCTTCTCGATCGCCTGGCCGCGCATCGTGTCCGAGTTTGGCGCGGCGCCCAACCAGAAAGGGCTGGACTTCTATTCGCGCCTGGTCGACGGCATGCTGGAGCGGGGCATCCAGCCCTGGGCCACGCTGTACCACTGGGACTTGCCGCAATACCTGCAGGAGCGGGGCGGCTGGGCCGAACGCGACACTGTGCAGCGGTACCTGGAGTTCGCCGACGCGGTGACGCGCTGCCTGGGCGACCGGGTGCGGCACTGGATCACCCACAACGAGCCCTGGTGTACCGCCATCCTTGGCAACTTCGAGGGCGTGCATGCGCCGGGCCTGACCGACTTCGGTACGGCGCTGCAGGTATGCCACCATGTGCTGCTTTCGCACGGCAAGGCCGTGCCGCTGGTCCGCGCCAACGTGCCCGATGCCCGCGTCGGCATCTCGCTCAGCCTGCACCCGCTGCGCGCGGCCAGCGGCAGCGCGGCCGACCGCGCCGCGGCCGAGCGCCATGACGGCTTGCGCTACCGCTGGTTCCTCGATCCCCTGCATGGGCGCGGCTATCCTGCCGCGACGCTGGAGCAGGTGGGCGCCGCGGCGCCGGTCGTACAGGAAGGCGATATGGAGGCGATCGCGGTGGCGACCGATTTCATGGGCGTGAACTACTATTTTCCCGAGACGGTTGCGGACGCGCCAGGCCACGAGCCGCTGGATGCGCGCGTGCTGCCGCCGCCGGCCGGGGCGGAAACCACCGCCATGGGCTGGGAAGTGGCGCCGGAAGGCATGAGCGAGCTGCTTGGCCGCATCCATGCCGACTACGCGCCGAAGGAGCTGTACATCACCGAAAACGGTTCCTGCTATGACGATGAAGTGCTGGCCGATGGCACCGTGGCCGATACGCGGCGCCGCCGCTATCTCGCACGCCACTTGGGGGCGATGAAAGACGCCATTGCGGCGGGAGTGCCGGTGAAGGGCTATTTCGCCTGGAGCCTGGTCGACAACTTCGAGTGGGCGGAAGGCTATTCGCGGCGGTTCGGGCTGGTCCACATCGATTACAAAACACAGGAACGAAGGCTGAAGGAGAGCGGCAAGTGGTACCGCGCCTTCCTGCAACAGCGATAGAGAGGAGACAGATGAAGAAAATTGCTTTGTCGGCAGCGCTGGCGCTGCCGGTCGCCACAGGTGCGGCGATGGCGGCGCCGTTGGCCGATTGGCCGCACGTGCGCAGCGCCATTGCGCCGGATGCGGCGCTTGAAAAGCGTGTGGCAGCCATCGTGGCCGGCATGACGCTGGAACAGAAGGTAGGCCAAATGACCCAGCCTGAGATCAAGACGGTGACGCCGGACGAAGTGCGCCGCTACTATATCGGCTCGGTGCTGAACGGCGGCGGCAGCTGGCCGAATGGCAGCAAGCGCGCTACAGCGGCCGATTGGCTCGCGCTGGCGGAGAAGTACCACCAGGCGTCCATGGCGACCGATATGGCCGTCAAGGTGCCGGTGGTATGGGGCATCGACGCCATCCACGGCAACAGCAATGTGTTCGGCGCCACGCTGTTCCCCCACAATATCGGCCTGGGCGCGGCGCATAACCCGAAACTGGCCTACGAGATCGGCGCGGCAACCGGCAAGGCGGTGCGTGCCACCGGCATCGCCTGGGTATTCGGGCCGACCATCGCGGTGGTGCGCGACGACCGCTGGGGGCGCACTTATGAGAGCTTTTCGGAAGACGGCAAGCTGGTTGCCCAGTATGCGGGCCAATACGTCAAGGGCCTGCAGGGACGTTTCAAGGACGATGCCAATGTGATCGCCAGCGCCAAACATTTCATCGGCGACGGCGGCACGGACCAGGGCAAGGACCGCGGCGACAACAAGTCTTCGCTGGCCGACATGATCAATATCCATGGCGCCGGCTACGTGCCGGCCCTGGCGGAGGGTGCGCAGACGGTGATGGCTTCCTTCAACAGCTGGAATGGCGTGAAGATGCACGGCAGCCGCGAAGCGCTCACCGGTATTTTGAAGTCGAAGATGGGATTCGACGGCTTCGTCGTCAGCGACTGGAATGGCATCGGCGAAGTGCCGGGCTGCCGCAACGACAGCTGCCCGCAGGCGATCAATGCCGGCATGGATATGATCATGGTGCCGGACGACTGGAAGGCATTCATTGCCAATACGGTGGCCCAGGTGAAGGCGGGTGAGATCCCGATGGCGCGCATCGACGATGCCGTCAGCCGCATCCTGCGCGTCAAGCTGCGCGCGGGACTGTTCGGCAAGAGCCCGTCGCAGAATGCCTACGCCGGCAAGGACGCGGCGCTGCTCGACCGCGCGCTGGCGCGCCGTGCAGTACGCGAATCCCTGGTGTTGCTGAAGAACGAGGGACCGGCCCTGCCGCTCGCGCGCGGCAAAAAACTCCTGGTGGTGGGCAAGAGCGCCGACAACCTGTCCAACCAGACTGGCGGCTGGTCGCTGACCTGGCAGGGCACCGACAACACCAACGCCGACTTCCCGCATGCCGACAGCATCCTTGCGGGCATCCGTGCGGCGGCGGGCGAAGGCAATGTCGAATTCAGCGTCGATGGCCGGGGCGTGGATGTGGCCAAATTCGACGCCGTGATCGCCGTGGTGGGCGAGCGGCCTTACGCGGAAGGTGACGGCGACATTGGCCCATCCGGCACGCTGCGCCACAGCAGCCGCTATCCGGAGGACTTGGCTGTACTGGAGGCGGTGGCAGGCAAGGGCAAGCCGGTGGTCACCGTGTTCGTCGCGGGCCGTCCGCTGTTCGTCAACGATCTGCTGAACCTGTCCGATACCTTCATCGCGGCCTGGCTGCCGGGCACGGAAGGCAAAGGGGTGTCCGACTTGCTGGTCGCGGGGCCGCGCAGCTACGATTTCCGCGGCAAACTGTCGTTCTCCTGGCCGAAATCGGCGTGCCAGACGCCGCTGAACTTTGGCGATGCGGGGTATGCGCCACTGTTCGCATTGAACTATGGCTTGCGCAAGGCGCAGCGCTCCAAGCTGGGCAAGCTCGATACGTCGTATGTGCCGGGCGGCTGCGGCGTCAGCAACACCGTTCCGGTGCATGGACAGGCCGACCGCGCCAGCTTCCCACTGGCGATCCTCAGCGGCGCCGAACAGCTTCCGCTCGGTGCGGACTTGAACGCGACATTCCGCCTGCCTGGCATCACGGTGCAGACCGCCCAGGTGAACACGCAGCAGGACGCCAAACTGGTGACCTGGCTTGCCGGTGCCGGGCCGGTGGCAGCTGGCGCGGCGCCCTCCCGTCCGGCGCTGGTGGCGCGCGGTGCCCGGCCGCTGGTCCTGCCTGCCGCCGCCGTGCGCGACGGCGCCCTGCAATTTGATACCATCGTGGCCGCCGCGCCGCAGGGCAAGGTCATGCTGGCGATGCAGGGGACCGCGCTGGACGCAACCAGGCTGTTCGCGCGCCTCGCGGGCAAGGGCAAGCAGACCGTCAAAGTGCCGCTGGCGTGCTTCACGGCGCGCGGCCTGCAGCTGGACCGCGTCGACACGCCTTTTGGCATCAGCGCCGATGCGCCATTCGCGGTGGCCATCGCCAATATCGACATTGCCGGCGGCGCCGCAACCGCCCCGGACGCAGTGCGCTGCGAAGAATTGAACTAAGGAGACATCATGGCAAGCATGGCACCCAACACCACAAGCGCCGCGTCGCAAGACACGTCAGGCGCCCCGCAAAACGCGGCCAACACCAGCGCGCTGGTGATCGTCACCATCCTGTTCTTCATGTGGGGCTTGATCACCTCCCTGAACGACATCCTGATCCCGCACCTGAAAGCGATTTACACGCTGAGCTATGTGCAGGCAATGCTGGTGCAATTCTGCTTCTTTGGCGCTTACTTCATCGTCTCGCTGCCGGCCGGCGCCCTGATCCGCCGCATCGGTTACCAGAAAGGCGCGGTGAGCGGCCTGCTGATCGCCGCAGGCGGCTGCGCGCTGTTCTATCCCGCATCGTTCGGCGGATATGGCTTGTTCCTGTTCGCATTCTTCGTGCTGGCATCGGGCATCACCATCCTGCAAGTGGCGGCGAACCCTTATGTGACGGTGCTGGGCCCGGCCCGCACGGCATCGAGCCGCCTGACGCTGACCCAGGCCTTCAATTCGCTTGGCACCACCATCGGCCCGGCCATCGGCGGGGTGCTGATCCTGTCGGCTGCCGGCGCTTCGGCCGCGGCAGGCGCGGGCGCCGATGCGGCCACCGTACGTGGGCCCTACCTGGCGCTGGCCGGGGCGCTGGCGCTGCTGGCAGTGATGTTCGCGTTCGCCAGGCTGCCGCGGATCGCCGACAGCGAAGACGTGGCGCTGGCGGGCGAAGGGCACGGTTCGGCCTGGGCGCACCGCCATCTGGTGCTGGGCGCGATCGGCATCTTCCTGTACGTCGGCGCGGAGGTGAGTATCGGCAGCTTCCTGATCAACTTCCTGGGCGAGTCGCATATTGCCGGCCTGTCGCACGCCGACGCGGCGCACTACGTCAGCATCTATTGGGGCGGCGCCATGGTGGGTCGCTTCATCGGATTTGCCGTGATGCGCGTCGCCAGCCCAGGCAAGACCCTGGCATTCAACTCCCTGCTGGCGATAGCGCTGGTGCTGGCGGCGGTGTTCGGATCGGGCAAACTGGCGATGTGGGCCATCCTGGCGGTCGGCCTGTGCAATTCGATCATGTTCCCGACCATCTTCAGCATGGCGCTGCATGGCCTGGGCAAGTACACGGGGCAGGGGTCCGGCATCCTGTGCATGGCTATCGTCGGCGGTGCACTGGTGCCGTTCGCGCAGGGCGCGCTGGCGGATTCGATGGGTGTGCAGGCGTCCTTCCTGCTGCCGGCCGCCTGCTACGGATTTATCCTCTACTTCGGTGCCAAGTACTCCTCCATGTACGCAGCGCAGTAATTCTCCACGTACTGCTGGTGCGGCGGCAGCTGCGCCACGGTACGCGCCACATTGTTACGGATGCTGTCGAGGAAGCAGGACAGCTCCGCATCGCCCATCAGGTCTGCCGACTGGTGGTGCTGCAGCGGCATGATGCCCTGGCCCAGCATGACCTGGATCCACGAGTTCTCGGCGAACAGCTCGTTCGGCACGCGGAACACCCGCCCCGTTTCGCGGAACAGGTCGATGCGGTGCTGCAGCGATGGCGGCACGCCCATTTCAGCACAATGACGCCAGAAGGGCGTGTCGCGGCGGTTGGTCACCTTGTAGTGCAGGATGATGAAATCGCGGATATGCTCGATCTCGGCCCAGGCTTGCTTGTTGTATTCGTCGATCTCGGACTGGAAGATGCCGGCGGACGGGAACATTTGCATCAGGCGTACGATGCCGCGCTGGATCAGGTGGATGCTGGTCGACTCGATCGGCTCCAGGAACCCGCTGGCCAGCCCGATGGCGACGCAATTCCTGCTCCACACCTTGCGGCGCTGGCCCGGCGTGAATCGGATCACACGCGGCTGGACCAACTGCTCGCCGCTGATATTGGACATCAGCCTGGTGCTGGCTGTGTCGTCGTCCACGAATTTGCTGGAGAAGACCATGCCGTTGCCGACGCGGTGCTGCAGCGGTATGCGCCACTGCCAGCCCCATTCGTGGGCGATGGCGCGCGTATAAGGCACGGCCGGACCGGTCGATGAGGTTTGCACGGCGATGGCGCTGTCGTTGTGCAGCCATTGCGACCAGTCTTCCATGCTCTCTCCGAGCGTTTCCCCGATCAGCAAGCCACGGAAGCCGGTGCAATCGATGAACAGGTCGCCTTCTATCAGTGCGCCGGAATCGAGCTGCAATGCCGTGATATGGCCGCTGGCGGCATCGGTATGGACCTTGGCGATCTTCCCCTCGATACGCTGGGCGCCGTAGCCTTCCGAGTATTTGCGCAGGTAGCGCGCATAGGCGCTTGCGTCTAGATGGTAGGCGTAATTGATACCCTGGCGCGGCAGGTGGCCGAAGCGGTTCAACTGCGCGGCCTTCAATTCCAGGCAATAGTCGCCATAGTCGCTGGCCAGCTTGCGTTCGCGCCCCTTGCGCCAGAAATGCTGGAAGCCGGCGGTCCAGTGGTCGGTGCCGGTCAGGCCGAAGGAGTGGATGTAGTCTTCGTTGACGTTGCGCCAGTTTTCGAAGCTGATGCCCAGCTTGAAGGTGGCCTTGGTCGCGGCCATGAATTCCTGCTCGTTAATCTCCAGCAGCTCATGGAAGTTCAGCAAGGTGGGGATGGTGGCTTCGCCGACACCGACGGTGCCGATCTCGTCGGACTCGACCAGCTTGATGTCGAGGACTTTGCCAAGGCTGCGCGAGATCGCTGCAGCTGCCATCCAGCCCGCGGTGCCGCCGCCGGCAATGACAATGCGCCGCACAGGGCGACGCTGGATTGGTTCGTCTCGCATGGGTGTCTCCCTTGTTATCGGTTGATTTTCTTGAGTAGCTGGGCGCGCAGCATGCGCGCCGCTTGATCGTTGATCGGCCCGAGCACGTGCCGGGCTGCCGCGGGAATGTGCGCCGCGGTGCTGTTGTCGGCTTCGAACACGTAGTGACGGAATATATCGTGCCACGCGCGTCGTTGCGCGGGCGGCAGGTCGCGGATCGAGAGCAGGGACAGCATCAGTGCGTTGGTAGGCGTATCCATATATCCCGGCGACTGGCGCCACCAGTAGTTGACCAGCACATTGAAGCATTCCAGCGCTTCCACATGGTGCCACCACATGCTGGGGATGAAGATGGCGTCGCCCGGCTCAAGCTCGGCGGACAGGGCGTGCCGCATCGCTTCGCCGAAACGGGGAAAGCGTTCCAGGTCGGGCCGGTGCAGGTCGACCAGGCTGATGGGCTGGCCGGCCGGCGTGAAATCCAATGGGCCGACGTACAGGTTTTCCAGCTGGTTGGGCGGGAATAGCGTGAACTTGCGGCGGCCCGCGGTCACGCAGGCAAGGTTGTCGGGCAAGTCGTAGTGGGCGGCGATGCGGGTCTGGTTGCCGATCCAGACGCTCATCAGGGCGTCGCGCTGGCCCAGGTCCAACGGGTTCTCTTCGCGGTAGCCGGGCAGTGCCGTCTCCACCGTGGTGGAGCCGACATAGATCGCCGGCGGGCGCGTGCTTTCGCGGTGGCCGGCCAGCTCCTGCAGCACATCGTCCAGGCGTGCGCGCACCGACGTGAAATTGAATCCGCTCAGGTCATCGTTATAGAAAAAGCGGCCGCCGATATCGCGCGTGCCGAGCATGGCGACCACGGTGGCGTCGCGGTAGAAACGGCGCAAGTAGGCGTCGGCATTGGCGGCGCGCGCCGCGCTGTCGGCCCCGTTGCGCGCGGCTTGCACGGCCGGCCAGCGCGCCAGCAGGCCGCGCAGGACAAAGGGCTCGGTGCAGGTCAGCAGCGCGTCGTTGAGGTCGGACGGCGCAAGCCCGTGCAGCTCGCGCAGCGGTTTAGCATTGGGCGGCATGGACGCGGTTCTTGCGTTCGATCAGGGCGCGGAAATTGGACATGGACGCGGTCACCATGTAAATCGCCTGCAGGTAGCCGGCCCGGTTCAGGCGCTCCAGCACGTCGCCGCCCAGCGCGGACAGGCGTTCTTCGTTGATGGTGTAGAAGCCGGCCAGGCGGTATTGCGAGCCGTCGTCCAGTTCGATGTCGAACACGAAGGATTCCAGCAATTGGTGCTCCACTAGGGCGGCAAGCAAGCCGCGCGCTTGCTGCAAACCCTGGTGGATGGCCAGCAGGGTTGAATTCATGCGTTCCAGATACTGTGACGTGCCGCCATGCGGCAGGAACACACGTTCGCCGCCCGATGCGCTGACGCGAGGGTTGTCCAGGTCCACGTGCACCATCAAGTCGTTGCCGTTAATGCCGATCAGGAAGGGCTGGCGTTCGATCGACAGCGGCACGTATGGCGCCTCCCAGCCGTGCAGGCCGAGGAACAGGTTTTCGCCTTCCTGGAAGCCGAACAGGGCGTGCGCTTCGAAACTGCCGTCGCCCGCCTTGCGGAACACGATCGGATAGCAGGCTTGCACGTCGCGGAACTCGGCGGGGAAGGTGAGGGCGGACATGACGTTGTCGCCGAAGTGCGCGCCGCGCCCTGTCTGCACGTGTAAGTCCTTGTGGTCGATGTTATTGAGCAGGACGTGTTTGGCCATGGTGTTCCTCAGATGGTAGGCAAGCCGTGGCGACGGATATGGTCGATCAGCTCGCGGTTGGTCGGCAGGGCGGCCAGCATCCTGTGCGTCAGGCTGGCCGCTTCACGGAAATAGTTGTCGGCCGCCTGGGCATTGTCGCGCCGGCGGATGCCGCCTCCCGGCTCGCTGCGGAAACCCATGCCGTACAGGATGTATAGCCAGCTGGCCGAAGGGAAGACTTCGTCGGCGCGGCCGAAGTCGTAGCGCGAAGGTTGCCGGTGGCGCCATAGCGCAAGCAGCTCGCGCAAGCTGGCCGGCACGGACTCGCGGTTGTCGATCCAGTACGGCGAGTCGCTGCGCTTGCTCAGCACATAGTGCAGCTTGAGAAAATCGATCACGCGCTCCCAGCGATAACGGAAGGCGTCGTTGAAGCGGCGTGCCACCAGGTCCATGGTGCCGCGGGTGGCCGGCATGCCGTCGCTCAGCATATTGGCCGACAGCTCGACCATGGCCAGTGCGGAAGCTTCCAATGGTTCGATGAAGCCGGCCGACAGGCCGATGGCGACACAGTTGCGGTGCCAGAATTGTTCGCGGTAGCCGGGCTCGAAACGCAGCTTGCGCGGCTGCGGGATGTCGGCCGGGCCCCCGGCGCCGGCGATGTATTGGCGCAGGGCGCGTTCGGCCTCGTCGTCGCTGCAGTGGGCGCTGGAATAGACGTGGCCGATGCCGCGCCGCGTCGGCAGGCCGATATCCCAGATCCAGCCGCTGCGCTGGGCGGTGGAGCTGGTCTGCGAAGCGATCGGGCTATCGTCGGCAGGGAAGGGGATTTGCACCGCCAGCGCACTGTCGTTGAACAGGACGTGCTTTTGCCGCAGGAACGGCACGGCAAAGTGCTGGCCGAGCAGGCGCGCCTGCAGTCCGGTGCAGTCGATGAACAGCTCGCCCGCCAGCGCGCCATGCGTCGCGCCTTGCAGCGAGACGATGTCGCCGTCAGCCGCCGTGTTCACCGCCACCACGTGGTCGAGCACGTGGCGCACGCCCAGCCGGCCGGTGCAGTGCTGGCGCAGGAAGACGGCGAACTTGCCGGCGTCGAGGTGGTAGCCATAGTTGGCCACCGCGGCGAATTCGGGCGTCGATGCCTGTTTGGGCGCCTTGCCGTTGACGCATAGATGGGGCTGGAAGCTGGCCAGGTCGGCAAACGGGATGTGTGCGTGCGCTTGCTGCCAGCGCTCGGCCAGGTTGGCTTCGCCGTAGCCTTGCGGCAGGACGAAGGGATGGAAATAAACGTCGTCCGCAGCGCCGGTCACCCAGCCGTTGAAACGCGAACCCTGCTTGAACGAGGCGTCGCATGCGCGGAAGAAGTCGGATTCGGAAACACCGATGCGGTGCAGCGTGTCGCGCATGGTGGGCCAGGTACCCTCGCCCACGCCGATGATCGGCACGTCGGGCGATTCGACCAGGGTGACCAGCAGGCCACCCGGTCCGTCGGCGGGATGGTCGGCGGCGAGGATGGCGGCGGTCAGCCAGCCGGCCGCACCGCCACCCATCACCACCACCTGCCGGATTGCATTGCTTGCCATTAGAACTTGTAGCGGGCACCCAGCATATAGCGTGGACCGGATTGCGTCACGAACAGTGCCATGGTTTCGGCGCGGCCGTGGACACGCTGGATCTCGTTGGTCACGTTGATCGCTTCGAACTGTACGCTGAGCCTGTCGTTGAACGCGTAGCCGACGCTCAAGTCCAGCTGGCCGTAGGCTTCCGTGTAGTTCGGGTTGGGGCCCGAACCATCGAAGGTCGAGGACAGGAACTTGTCGCGCCAGTTGTAGGCTGCGCGGACCGACCAGTTCTTGTCTTCATAAATGCCGACCAGGTTGGCCGAGTTGCTCAAGCCGACCAGCGCGAACTGCTCGCCGATCTTGTAGTTGTCGTACTTCAGGCCCGAATCGACCCAGGTGTAGTTGGCCGAGATGCCGAAGCCCGAGTTGCCGAACATATGCTGCACATTGATCTCGGCGCCCTTGATCTTGTCCTTCTTCTGGTTGGCGAAGGTGGTGATCTCGAACGGCAGGACCGGATCGTTCGGCTGGCCAACGATGGTGCCGGTGGCGTTGCCGCTCGGGTCGTCGGCACCGCGCGTCACGCCCGGCGCGTTCGGGTGGTTGCGGAAGATGTAGTTGCGGATGCAAACCAGGTCGTTGCCGCAAGCGCCTTTCTGGACCGCTTCCGTCCACAGCGCGCCGCCCACCGGCGTATGCAGGTTGAACGGGGTGGCCGTGATCTTGGACTGGCCGGCATAGTTGCTCAAGTCCTTATGGAACAGGCCGAGCGAGGCAAAGCTTTGCTGGCCGTAGTACCACTCCAGCGACAAGTCCAGGTTCTTCGACTTGACCGGCTTCAGTTCGGGGTTGCCCTGCGAACCGGTGCCGCCGAAGACGCGCGCCAGGGTATTCAGGGTGGTGCCGCCCTGGATCTGGTCGTAGCGCGGACGGCCGATGGTTTCGCCATAGCTGGCACGCAGCTTCATGTCGGAACGGATGTCGGCATCCCAGTCCACGCTCGGCAGCACATGGTGGTACTTGCCGGTCAGGGTGGTAAAGGTCGCAGGGCCGAAGCTGACCGGGAATTCGTTGGCAGACACCCAGCTGATGGTGGTCGCCGCCGGCACCAGCGCGGTGGAGACCACGTCGGTGGTTTCGTAACGCACGCCGATATTGGTGTGCATCGGGATCGCGGTATCCCAGTCGGTGCCGAACTGCAGGTAGGCGCTCTTCGATTTCTCGGTGGTGCGCTGGTCGGTGTCGAAGGTGGTCTTCGGCAGGTACAGGTCGGGCACGCCGCTGACCTTTGCGACCAGCGAGCGCAGCTCGGCGAAATTGAAGGTATAGAACTGGTTGAACAGGTTCGGGTTGCCGCTGCCGCTGATCTGGTCGAAGTACTGGCGCAGCGACTCCTGGTGGAACATGCTGGCCGGGTAGTCGGAAGCCTTGGTGGCGCCGCCCCAGGTATCGCGCTGCTGGGTGGAGAAGGCGGAACGGTTCTTCACTTCGGTCGAGGCGAGGCCGAAGTTCAGGTTGGACGCTTCCAGCAGTTTCATGCTGCCGCGGAACTGGGCCTGGTCGATCTCGCCCTTCATATAACCGTTCTGGAAGACGGAGCCGGTGACTTGCTGCGGCGCCGCCGCGAAGTTGGCGCCCTTGATGCTGAGGACCGGGAATTCCTCGCGGAAATCGGCCGTGGTGTCGCCCCGGCTGAAGCTTGCGGTGCCCAGCACGTTGCTGGAACCGAAGGGGCTGTCGGCCTTCGATTCGGCGGTCGACTTGTGCACGTCCAGTTCCAGCTTCAGGCCGTCGGTCTTCCAGGCCGCATTGAAGCCGATCGACTTGTTCTGGGTCTTGGTGGCGAAGTCGGCGCCGCCCATGGCGATGTCGCTGTTGGCGGCGGGGATCAGTTCCGTGTAGACCAGCGGCGCTGCCACCGGGCCATTGCTCCAGGTACTGGTGGAAGGACCGAAGTTGAACCAGGCCGACAAGTCCTGGCGGCGGGTCTGGATCTTGTTCTCGGAATAGGTGTAGTCCAGCGTGGTGGTCAACTGCTTGACCGGCGCCCACTGCAGGGTCAATTGGCCATTGGTGCGCTGGCGCTGCACGCCGTTCATGTTGTAGTTCAGGTTTTGCGGCACCGAATAGATGTCGCTTGGCCGTGGGCGGTTGGTGATGCGGTCCGCACCGTCGGTGTTCGGCTGCGGGATGGTGCCCCAATTGTTTTCGTCGCCCTTGAACGGGCCGCGCCAGCCGTTGGAAACCGCCGCCTGGTTGAAGCCCAGGTTGCGTTCCTGGTAGCTCGCGCTCAATGCCACGCCGAAGCGGTTCTCGTCGAACGTCGTGCTGTAGATGCCGGAGACTTCCGGCGTGGTGGCGCTGCCTTGCTTGACGTCGCCCGGCAGGTTGTTGTGCGAGGTATCGTGCACCGCCTTGGCGCCGAAGCTGGCCACGGTGACGCCGGGGCGGTCCAGCGGACGGGCGGTCATGACGTTGACGGTGGCGCCGATGCCGCCGGTCGGGGTTTCGGCGCGGCCGGTCTTGTAGACCTGGATCTGGGAAATCGCTTCCGACGCCAGGTTGGCGAAGTCGAATGCGCGGCCATTCAGGTCGCCCAGGTTGGAGGTTGGCATCTGGCGCCCGTTCAGCAGCACCAGGTTGAAGTCGGGCCCGACGCCGCGTACGGTGACCTTGGACCCTTCGCCGATGGAGCGGTCGATCGACACGCCGCTGATGCGCTGCAGCGATTCGGCCAGGTTGGTATCGGGGAATTTGCCGATGTCGGCGGCCACGATGCCGTCGACGATACCGTCCGCGTTGCGCTTCAGGTTCATGGAAGAGCCCAGGCTGGCACGCAAGCCGGTGACTACCACGGTCTGGACGTCGCCGGTGTTGGAAGGGGCGGGTGAAACGCCCGCCTGGTCCGATTCCTGTGCCTGGGCTGGTGCGATGAGCGCCGCGCAGGCCGTCGCTACTGCAAGGCTCATCAAGGTCTGCTTCGCCTTTGGATAGTGCATTTGGTCTCCTTGGTTCTTATAGTCTGGCCGCCTCCCCAACCAGCATGGAAACGTTTCCATCAACTGCTTAAAAATACTAGGGGCAGCAAAATCGATTGTCAATAAAATACGCCGCGAATCGGCAGGGAGTGTGGGGTTTCCGTCATCAAAACTGGAAACGTTTCCATTCTGGTCAGCGCAATATAGCACCGTTCAAATTTTGAAGTCAACCGCTTTGCCATGCTATATTTGCCACATATTTGGGAACGTTTCCACAATAAAGGAGATGCCTCTGTGAAAAGGTTTTTTGCCCTTTGCAGTGTGTTGCTGGCGCTCCACAGCGCCCATGCCGCAGCGCCGTGGCCAAATGGGGCGCGTGCCGCGGTCAGCCTGGCCTATGACGATGCCCTCGATTCCCAGCTCGATGTCGCGCTGCCGGCGCTGGAACGCCATGGCATCAAAGCCACGTTCTACCTGACCCTGGCCAATGCGCCGGTGCGGCGGCGCATGGCGGAGTGGCGCGCGGCGGCACAGCGCGGGCATGAGCTGGGCAACCACACGCTGTTCCATCAATGCTCGGGCAGCGCGCCCGGACGCGCCTGGGTCGAACCGCAGCGCAACCTGGACACGACCAGCGTGGCACAGATGCTGGACCAGGTGCGTGTGGCCAACACCATGCTGCAGGCGATCGACGGGCGCAGCGAACGCACCTTCAACGCGCCATGCTTCGAGCAGCTGGCCGCCGGCAAGCCTTATTGGCCGGCGATCCGCGACGAGTTCGTCGCATTGCGTCCGCCTGGCCATGCGCCGGCCGGCTTGACCGGTGCGCAGTTGATCGCGATGGTGAAGGAGGAGGCGGCAAAGGGCGGGGTGGTCAACCTGGTGTTCCACGGCATTGGCGGTGACCACCTCGCCAACAGCAAGGAGGCGCACGAGGAGCTGCTGCGCTTCCTGGCCGCGCACCGCGATGAGTACTGGACCGATACTTACCTGAACATCGTGCGCCACCAGCGCGGCGCCAAGGCGGGCTGGGTGCTGGATTGGGCGGACGAATTCGACGGCGATGCGCTCGATGGGCGCAAATGGACGCCGGAGCTGGGCGGCCACGGTTTCGGCAACAATGAAATGCAGTTTTACACCGCGCGCAGGGAGAACGTGCGCGTCGAGGGCGGCAACCTTGTGATCGAAGCGCGCAAGGAGGCTTACCAGGGCAAGCAATATACGTCCGCGCGGCTGAAGACGGAGGGCCTGGTGGAACGGCAGTATGGACGTTTCGAGGCACGCATCAAGGTGCCGCGCGGCCAGGGCATCTGGCCGGCGTTCTGGATGCTGGGCGCCGATATCGGCAAGGTCGGCTGGCCGCGCAGCGGGGAGATCGACATCATGGAAAACATCGGCAAGGAGCCCAGCATCGTGCATGGCACCATCCATGGTCCCGGCTACAATGGCGAGAAGGGATTCGGTGCGCCCTCGGCATTGCCGCCCGGCCAGCGCTATGCGGACGATTACCATGTGTTCGCGGTGGAGTGGGAGCCGCACGAAATCCGCTGGTACCGCGATGGCCAGCACTACCACACGGCGCGGCCCGATTCGGTGAAAGGGGAGTGGGCCTTCGAGCATCCCTTCTTCATGCTGCTGAACCTGGCCGTGGGCGGCTACTGGCCCGGCTATCCGGACGCCGGCACCGCGTTCCCGCAGCAGATGCTGGTCGATTATGTGCGCATCTATCGCAAGGGAGAGTGATGGTACACTCGGCGCATGAATGCAATCATCCTTGCCGCGGCCCTGATGGCTGCGCCGGCCACGCCCGAACAGGCTGTCGCCGCGCTATGGCGCGCGCTGAGCCACGATGCGGGGCAGGCCGGCGATGAAGCGGCGCTGCGCGCCATCCTCCACCCCGATGCCATGGTGTATGGCGCCCGCTACCGCGACGGCGCGCCGGCGCTGTCCGTCGCGCGCGGCACCGATTTTGCCGCCGGCATAGGCCGCGTCGGCGAGAAGGGATTCTACGAGTGCGAAGTGGCGCGCGAGGTGCGCCAGTACGACCGCTTTGCGACCGTCTACAGTGTGGTCGAGTCGCGCAGCGAACGTAGTGCGCCGAAAGCGGACTTCACCGGCGTGAACAGCATCCAGCTCTACCGTGCCGATGACGGCTGGCGCATCGTCAGCTTGTACTACCAGGTGGAGCGGCCTGGCCAGGCGATATCGCTGCAAGGCGGCAAACCAGGCGCCTGCCTGGAGGGAACATGAACGAGAAGACGGCCCGCGCCATCATGCTGGTCAAGGCGATCGAGGAGGCCGACCAGCAAAAGGAAGTGCTGACCGAGGACGACCGCAAGTACGCCAGCCGCACCGCGCGCGAACTGGCCCATTGGCAGGCGGCCGAAGCCCGCGCCGCGTCCACCCTGCCGGATTTCCTGTACCACCGCGCCGAGCAGTTGCTCAAGCGCTTGTCCGCGCGCCACAAGCAGTTTGCCGGCGTGGCCGTGGGCCGCAGCGGCATGTGGGGCGCCAGTTGGCTGCTGCCTTTGCTGGCCCTGGCGGTGGGGGCGATGGCCGAGCGCATCGGCGACCCGCACCGCGTCGACCTGCTGTCGCTGCCACTGCTGGGCATCATCGCGTGGAATGCGCTGGCATACCTGCTGATCGCCGTGTGGGCCTTGACGCCGGCGCGCCGTACAGGATTGCGGCGCGGCCTGGCCAACCGCATGGCGCTTGGCGGCGGCAAGGCGCCGCGCCGCCTGCCGCATATCCTGGCCAGCGGCGTGCTGCAATTCATGGTGGACTGGGCGCGGCTCGGGGCACGCCTGAACCTGGCCCGTATCGCGCGCATCCTGCACTGGTCCGCCGCCGCCTTTGCCGTCGGCGCGATCTTGTCCTTGTACGCGCGCGGCATCGTGGCGCGCTATGCGGCGGGCTGGGAAAGCACGTTCCTCGATGCCGGCCAGGTGCATGGCCTGCTGTCGCTGCTGTTTGCCCCCGCCGAAAGGCTGTTCGGGCTGCAGGGCTTCACGCTGGACGAGGTGCGCAGCCTGCAAGGTTGGGGCGAATCGAAGCCCGGCAACGGTGGGCGCTGGGTGCACCTGTACGCGGCCAGCCTGCTGGTCTACGTGGTGTTGCCGCGCCTGGTGCTGGGCACGCTGGCTGCGCTGCGGGCCCTGTGGCTGCGCCGGCGCTTCCCGCTTGACCTGGACCAGCCTTATTTCCAGCAATTGTCGGTCGCAGCCGGCGCGGAGCCGGGCTTGCTGCGCGTGCTGCCCTACAGCCTGACGGTGGACGAGGCGCGCAGCAAGGGCCTGGACGGCGTGGCGCGGGACATGCTGGGCGAACAGGCACGCGTGCGTGTGCTGCCGCCCGCAGCCTACGGCAGCGACGCGCCGGCGCTGGAAGCCGGGGAGGGCGTGACTACCGCGGTGCTGTTCGGGATCGCCGCCACGCCGGAGCAGGAGAACCATGGCGCGTTCCTGGCTGCCCTGGGGCGCGGGCGGCGCCTGGTGGCCCTGCTCGACCAGTCGGCGCTGGCCGTCCGCGTGGACGCCGTCCGCTTGCGGGAGCGCGTAGAATTGTGGCGTGAGTTCTGCATCCTGCACGGCGCCGAGCCCAGGGTGGTGGACTTGCTGGCACCGCATGCGCCCGAGGAGAACCCGGCATGAATGGAGCACCCGTCACCATCCAGCTGGCGCTGGTTTCGCACACCAACAATGGCAAGACCACGCTGGCGCGCACCTTGCTGGGCGCCGACGTGGGCGAAGTGCGCGACGCCGCGCACGTCACCGCCCTCGCCGAATCGCATCTGCTGATGGCCACCCCGCAGGGCGACCGCCTGGTGCTGTGGGACACGCCCGGCTTCGGCGACTCGGTGCGCCTGATCAAGCGCCTGGCGCTGGCGGGCAACCCGCTTGGCTGGTTCCTGCGCGAAGTGGTGGACCGCTACCGCGACAGGCCCTTCTGGCTTAGCCAGCAAGCCGTGCGCGCCGCCCGCGACGAGGCCGATGTGGTGCTCTACCTGGTCAATTCGACGGAGAACCCGGGCGACGCCGGCTACATCCCCGCCGAAATGCGCATCCTCGACTGGCTCGGCAAGCCGGTACTGGTGCTGCTGAACCAGATGGGGCCACCGCGCCCGCAAGCCGAAGAGCAGGCCGAGCTGCTGCGCTGGAAGGACCATATGCTGCAATTTGGCCAGGTGCGCGAAGTGCTGCCGCTGGATGCCTTTGCCCGCTGCTGGGTGCACGAGCGCGTGTTTTACGACGCGCTGGGCGCCCAGGTGGGGCCGGCCAAGCAGCACGCATATGAACGTCTGTTCTCCGTATGGGAAGAAACCAATGCGCGCCGCTTCCGGCAGTCGATGGCGGTGATGGCGCAGCAGCTGTCCGATGCGGCGCACGACAAACAGATCGTGGAAACGGTGGAACGCGGCATGATCGCTTCCGCCCTCACGATCATCGGCATCGGCAAAGGCGAAGACCGCAAGCGGCAGGAACGCGCCATGAACACCCTGGTGGCGCGGCTGAACCTGGCCATCGGGCAGGCCACGGTCAACCTGCTGGCCCTGCACAAGCTCGATCCGAACGAGGCGCCCAAGATCAATGCGCGCGTCAGCAGCCAGTTCGTGGTGCTGGCGCCGGTGGATAAGGGGCAGGCGGCGCTGCTGGGCGCCATCGTATCGGGCGCCGCCACCGGCGTGACCGCGGACCTGGCGTCGGGCGGCCTGACGCTGGGCACCGGCGCGCTGCTGGGCGGCGTGATTGGCGCGCTGACTTTTGCCGGCGCCGCATGGGGTTTCAACGTCAGGATGGACCGTGAAGTCCCGACCATGACGCTGTCAGACGACTTCCTGCGCACGCTGCTGGTGTCGAGCGTGTTGCGCTACCTGGCCGTGGCCCACTTCGGCCGTGGCCGCGGCAATTTCGTCGAAAGCGAGGCGCCGCCGTTCTGGCAGCAGGAGGTGGAACAGGCCGTCGCCCTGCACGATGCCGAAGTGACGGCGCTCTGGCGCACCCTGCGCGAGCAGGAAGACCCCGGCCTGGGGCCGGCCAGCGCCGTGGTCACCGCGATCACGGCGCACGTGCTGGCGCGGCTTTACCCGGAAGGTCAGGCGGCGAACCCGCCGTCGATATTGAGGCCGGCGCCGGTCACATAGCCTGCTTCGTCGCTGGCCAGGTAGGCCACCATGGCCGCGATCTCCTCGCCGCGCGCGTGGCGCTTGATCGCCATCAGCTCGTGCAGCGCGGCGGCGAAGTCGCCGTGCGCCGGGTTCATGTCCGTATCCACCGGGCCGGGCTGCACATTGTTGACGGTGATGCCGCGCGGCCCCAGGTCGCGCGCCAGCCCTTGCACCAGGCCGGTCAGCGCCGATTTGCTCATCGCATAGATCGAACCGCCGGGGAAGGGCATCCGCTCCGCGTTGGTCGAACCGATATTGATCACGCGTCCGCCCGCCTTCATGTGTGCCACCGCTGCCTGGGTGGCGGCAAACACGGCGCGCACGTTGACGGCGATGGTGTGGTCGAACGCTTCCAGCGTCAGCTCGGAGATGTCGCCCAGGTGCAGCACGCCGGCATTGTTGACGAGGATATCGAGGCGGCCGAAGCGGCCCGCGATATCGTCGATCGCGGCGCGCGTGGCTGCGGCATCGGTGGCGTCCACGCGCAAGGCGATGGCCTTGCCGCCGGCGGCATTGATTTCGCCGGCCAGCGCATCGGCGGCGGCGCCCGAGTTCTGATAAGTGAAGGCGACGGTGGCGCCGTCTTTGGCCAGGCGGCGCACGATGGCGGCGCCAATGCCGCGCGAACCACCGGTGACGAATGCGATCTTGTTCATGCTGTACTCCTGAAGTTGGTTGGGATGAGCACAGTATGGTCGCGCCATTGCCATGTGACTAGCTGGTAATATTGACTATCACTTTCAACCAAATGTATAAAATGCTGCCACTGAACTTGCTCGAATCCTTCCTGCAGAGCGCGGAATGCGCGGGTTTTTCGGAGGCGGCGCGCCGTCTCGGCCTGAGCCCGGCCGCCGTCAGCAAGAACGTGGCGCGGCTGGAAGCGCGGCTTGGCGTGCGCCTGTTCCAGCGCAGCACACGCCGGCTGGCGTTGACGGAAGCCGGTGAGCGCTTGCTGGCGCAAGTGCGCGGCCCCTTGACTGAACTGCAGGGCGCCATCGCCGGGGCCGCCCAGGACGCGGGCGAGCCGGCCGGCACGCTGAAAGTGGCGGTGGCGCATGGGGTGGGGCGCATGTACATCCTGCCGCTGCTGAAAGGTTTCCTGCAGCGCTATCCCGGCGTGCAGCACGACTGGCGCTTCGATAACCGCACGGTGGACTTGATCGGCGAGGGCTACGACGTCGCCATCGGCGGCGGCATCGACCTGGCGCCCGGCGTGGTGGCGCGCGAACTGGGGCGGCCACGCATCCTGGTCGTGGCCGCGCCTTCGTACCTTGCTGGCCGCAAGCTGCCGGACCATCCGTCCGGGCTGGCGGGGTGGGACGGTGTCGCGCGCCGCTCGGCCGCCAGCGGGCGCGTGCGCGATTACCTGCTGCGCAACGCCGCCGGCGCCGAAGCCGTGGCCGAATTCCGCCCGGTCGCCACCTTCGACGATCCGGAGGCGATGGCGCAAGCGGCTTGCATGGGCCTGGGCGTGGCCTTGCTGCCGGCGCCGCATGCCGCGCCTTTGCTCGAAAGCGGCCAACTGGTGCGCTTGCTGCCAGGCTGGCATGGCGAAGTGGGTCCGCTGTACATCTACTACTCCAGCAAGAAACTGTTGCCGGCCAAGACGCGCGCCTTCGTTGACTATGTGCTTGATCAAATGCAGGCTAACGGCTTTGCGGAGCGGCTCGACAGGCTTTGAAGCTTCACGGTAAGATGGGCCTCCATTTCATCAGCGATAGGGGTGTCTTCCATGAAGTTCCGCCTTGTTACCCGCAGTGATTTTGATGGCCTGGTGTGCGCGGTGCTGCTCAAGCACCTGGACTTGATCGACGAGATCCTGTTCGTGCACCCCAAGGATATGCAGGACGGCAAAATCGCAATCAGCGGCCGCGATATCACCACCAATCTTCCCTATGTTGCCGGCGCCCATCTCGCCTTCGACCATCACTTGTCCGAGACCATCCGCAATACGGGTGAGCGCGAGAACCACATCATCGACCCCAGCGCGCCATCGGCGGCGCGCGTGGTGTACGACTACTATGGCGGCGGAAACAAGTTCCCTTCAGCGTGGAATGACATGATGCTGGCGGTGGACAAGGGCGATTCGGCGCAGTTCAACCGCGACGAGGTGCTCAACCCGAAAGGCTGGGATTTGCTGAACTTCCTGATGGATGCGCGCACCGGGCTGGGACGCTTCCGCGATTTCCGCATCTCGAACTACAACCTGATGATGGATCTGATCGACTACTGCCGCACCCATACGATCGACCAGATCATGGCGCTGCCGGATGTGAAGGAGCGCAAGGACCTGTATTTCGAGCATGCGGAAAAGTGCAAGGAGCAGATCATGCGCTGCTCCACCGTGCACAAGAACCTGGTGGTGCTGGATTTGCGCAACGAGGAGACGATTTACGCGGGCAACCGCTTCGTGATCTATGCGCTATTCCCGGAGCAGAATATCTCGATCCACGTGCTGTGGGGGCTGAAGAACCAGAATACCGTGTTCGCCACCGGGAAGTCGATCCTGAACCGGACGTCGAAAACCAATATCGGCGCGCTGATGCTGGAGTACGGCGGCGGCGGTCATGAGAATGCCGGCACCTGCCAGGTGGAGAACGAGATGGCGGACGATGTGCTGGGGGCCTTGATCGCCCGCATCAACAAGGAAGGCTGAAACCGGCGGGCCAGGGGTCAGGCCCTGAGGGCCAGACCCCGGCTTACCGGTTTTGGCAAGCTGTATTAGAACTCTTTCTCAGGTAAAGCTATGGAATTATCGGTCGAGAACTGGTAGTCCTTGAACACGTGTTCCGCCGTCAGCAACTGGTAGGAACCGTCCGGCTTCTTGAACGACGTATCCTTCAGGCGGTAGGTGTAGTGGCCGCAAGTCCAGCAATTGAAGTTGCGCATGTGCGTGCACAGGCAAGTCTTGTCCATCACCTTGATGCCCTTGTCGCTGCCGCCATTGGCCACCACTTCGCGGTTATACGAATTGATGTAGGCGCAATTGCCGCTGGCGTCGAGCAGGTAACCGTAAGATTCGCAGCCCGGACGGATGCCGGCGCCGATCGCAGGGGTGTGCGACAGCATGCGCATCGGATAGCCGGTCGGCGAAATGCCGTTCACGACCACGTCTTCCTCGGTGGCCTTGAAGTATTCCTGCTTCACGTCGTCCGGCAGGCCGCATTCCTTGGTCACGGTAAAGCGGGTCGCCACCTGCACGCCGGCCGCGCCCATTTCCAGGAAGGACACCGCATCGCTGCCGGTGAACACGCCGCCCGCGGCGATCACCGGGATGTCCAGGTCTTCCGCCTTCATGTAATCGAGGATTTCCTGCACGATCTGGTGCAGGTCGTAATTCTTCCAGTCCTCCAGGCCGAATCCCAGGTGGCCGCCGGCCAGCGGACCTTCCACGATCACGTAGTCGGGCAGGCGGTCCAGCTTCTGGTTCTTGCGCAGGAAGATCTGCAGCGCGCGCACGGACGAGACGATGATGCCCAGCTTCGCTTCGCGGAAGCGCGGATGGTCGGCCATCAGCGCGAAGGAACCGAAGTGCAGGCCGGCCGACAGCGTGATGCCGTCGATGCCCGCGTCCAGCGCCGCGTTCAGGCGGGTGCGCAGGGTTTCCTTCGGACCGTTCATGGTCAGCTTTTCCATGCAGTTCACGAAGATCAGGCCGGGGCCCTGCTTGCGCTGCATGGTGTCGCCCACGTGGCGGCGCTGCGCCTCGGCCAGGCGACCGAGGTCGAACTGCACCTCGGATTTGTCCATATTGTTGATGTTGTGCTTGTACAGGCGGGTCTTGTCCTTGACGAAGGTGGTGTCGAACTTGCGGTCCGAAACATCCTCCACCATCGCATCGGAAATATGGCCGATGCCGCCCAGGCGCGCTGCTTCCAGCGCCAGTTCGGTCGTGGAAATATCCACGCCCATCCCGCCGATCATGATTGGCACATATTCCTTGTCGCCAAACTTGAGGCGGAAATCGTCAACACGTTTCATTACAGTCCTTCGATCAATCGCGGAAATTATTGAATTCCAGTGGCGTGTCCGGCACTTCCTTACGCAGCAGCTGCATCGCGGCCTGCAGGTCGTCGCGCTTGGCACCGCTCACGCGTACCGACTCGCCCTGGATGCTGGCCTGGACCTTCATCTTGCTTTCCTTGATGATCTTGGTGATCTTCTTGGCCGACTCGGAATCCAGACCGTTCTTCACCTTGATGACCTGCTTGACTTTGTCCCCACCAATCTTTTCTACCTTGCCTTCGTCGAGGAAGCGCACGTCGACCTTGCGTTTGGCCAGCTTGT
>CBFGQI010000045.1:0-33548 GCA_965650885.1 uncultured Oxalobacteraceae bacterium | reverse complement strand
GTCGGGCAAGCCCATCATCTGCGCCACGGCCAGGCGGTCGGCCTCGTTGGGCGGCAGGGTATGGGTCTGGGCGTCGTCGATGTATTGCAGGCGGTGTTCCAGGTTGCGCAGGAAGGTGTAAGCCGCCAGCAGGCGCGCCACCACGTCGGCTCCCAGCAAGCCTTTGTCCGGCAACAGGCGCAGCGTGCCGCGTGTGGAGCGGCCGCGCAGCTGGGGATCGCGTCCGCCGCGGATCAGCTGGAAGACCTGGGCCAGGAATTCGATTTCGCGGATGCCGCCGCGCCCCAGCTTGACGTTGTGGCTGCGCTCGGGATGCAGCCGCTCCTGGCGCGCCACTTCGGCGCGGATCTGGGCGTGCATGGAACGGATCGCGTCGATCACGCCGAAATCGAGATAGCGCCGGAAGCAGAAGGGCCGCACGATGGCGTCCAGCGCAGCGATGTCTTCGGCCCGGCCGGTGACGGCGCGCGCCTTGACCCAGGCATAGCGTTCCCATTCGCGGCCTTGCACGATCAGGTAGTTTTCCACCATGCCCAGGCTGGCGGCCAGCGGGCCGGAGGCGCCGTTCGGGCGCAGCGCCATGTCGACGCGGAAGGTGAAGCCGTCTTCGGTGATTTCGGCAATGGCGGCAATCAGCTGCTTGCCCAGGCGGACAAAGTATTCATGGTTGGACAGCTGGCGCTGGCCGGGCCCGGCGGCGGTATCGCCATCTTCCGGATAGACGAAAATCAGGTCGATGTCGGACGAGACATTCAGTTCGCCGCCGCCGCCCTTGCCCATCGACAGCACCATCAATTGTTGCTCGGCACCCGACTCGGCCCCGGTCGGCACCCCATGGGCGGCGCGCATGGCCGCATCCAGCTCCGCCAGGTGGGACTGGATCACGAAGTCGGCCAGCCGCGTCATGGTGGTGACCACTTCATCCAGGTCGGCCTGGCCCTCCAGGTCACGCCGGATCAGGGCCGCCAGCACCAGGTTGCGCAGGCGGCGCATGCCGCGCGCCAGCGGCAGCTCGCCCCGTTCGCTTGCCAAAACATCGGCAAAATCGAGCGAGGCAAGCGATAATTGCGCCAAAGCATCTACTTTAGCCTGGCGGGAGGGATCGGCGGCCAGCCAGCGCTGGTAGAAGCGGGAAGCGGATACGAGGGACGATGTACTCATTGACAAGTGTTAGCGAGTGTAAAAAGCCAGCAAAACCGTGCCTATTGGAACATAGTTTCACAGGGCGGTGCGGTAAAATGCAGTATTGTTAAGGGCCTGGCTTGAGCGTATTGAAGGACAACCTGGTAGAGCAGATCGAGGCAGTCGAGGCCCCGCTCAAGGAGCGTTGGCATCGCCTGCAGGCCGCCTATCGCTTCTGGAACCTGGCGACCCACCACGTCCTCGGCTTCACCGTCAAGCTGGTCCTGCTGCTGTATTTCGCCTTCACCATCCTGTTCCTGGCCCTGCGCTGGGTGGTGCTGCCCAATATCGACCACTATAAGCCCGACATCGAACGGCTGGCTACCCAGGCGGTGGGCAAGCAAGTCACGGTCGACCGCATTTACGCTTCCTGGAAGGGCTTGCGCCCGCAACTGATCCTGGGCGACGTGGTGATGCGCAACGCGCAAGGCCAGCAAGCCTTGCACTTGCCGAGCGTGTCGGCCACCCTGTCCTGGTGGAGCGTGCCGGCCGCCGGGCTGCGCTTCGAATCGCTGGAATTCCATCGCCCCGAGATCGACGTGCGGCGTGAGCCGGACGGCAAGCTGTACGCCGGCGGCATGTATATCGACCTGGAGCGCAAGGGCGATGGCCGCACCGCTGACTGGCTGCTGGCGCAGCGCGAAGTGGTGGTGCGCGACGGCCGCATCACCTGGACCGATATGCAGCGCGGCAGCGCGCCGCTGCAATTGGAGAACGTCACGGCCCTGATGCTGAACAAATGGCGCCGCCACCAGTTCGCCTTCAAGGCCACGCCGCCGGCCGCGCTGGCCGCGCCGCTCGATGTGCGCGCCGACTTCAGCCACCAGCCGTTTTCCCGGGTGTCGGAAGTCAAGCTGTGGAAGGGCGAGATTTACGCCGAATTGCGGCGCGCCGACCTGGCGGCATGGAAGCCTTACCTGCCGTTCCAGGTCGACGTGCAATCGGCCAGCGGCGGCGTGCGCGCCTGGCTGGCGATCGACCATGCGCGCCCGGCCGCCATCACGGCCGACGTGGCGCTGGACAATGTGGTCGCCACGCTGGGCAACGATTTGCCGGAACTGGACGTGGCAGCCCTGCGCGGCCGGGTCGCCGCCAGCGAAGAACATGCCGCCACCCTGGTGGCCGCGCCGGGCACGCCGCCGGCCGTGACGCGCACCCTGTCCCTGAGCAATGTCTCGCTGCGCACGCGCGACGGCGTCGAGCTGGCGCCGACCACCGCGTCGGCGCGCCACGTGACGGCCGCCAGGCAGCCGGCCTGGACGGAAGTCAAGGCCGCCGCGCTGGACTTGAAGATCCTGTCCGAGCTGGCGACGCGCCTGCCCTTGCCGCCGGCGCAGCGCGACTTGCTGGCGGAAGCGGCCCCGCGCGGCCGCGTCCACAACCTGGTGGCCGAGTGGCGCGGTCCGCTGTCGGCAGCCAAGGATTACAAATTCAGGGCCGACCTGGAAGCACTGGGCATGGAAGCGCTGGTGGCGCGCCCCGCCGTGGCCCGCTCGGCCAAGGCACTGCCGATGCCGGCGTTGCCGAACCTGCCGGGCTTCGAGAAATTGAGCGGCCACGTCGAAGCCGGCGAGCAGGGCGGTAGCGTGGCACTCGACGCGCCAGGGTTCACGCTGGCGATGCCGGCCTGGTTCGACGACGAACCGATGGTGTTCGAACAATTCAAGCTGCATGGCAGCTGGTCGCTGGCTGATGCGAAACAGCTGGCGGTCAAGCTCGAACAGCTGGACCTGGTGCAGGATGGCGTGAAGCTCAAGCTGGCCGGCAGCCACCTGCTGCCGCGCGGCCCCGGCGCCAAGGGCCCGGGCACGGCCGACTTCACCGGCAGCCTGGACAACTTCACCATCAACCGCATCGGCCGCTATCTGCCGAAACAGACGCCCGAGCATACCCGCACGTGGCTGGTGGGCGCGCTGGAAGACGGCATGCTGCACGATACCTCGCTGCGCCTGCGTGGCAACCTGGCCCACTTCCCGTTCAAGGATGGCACGCCCGACAAAGCGAAGGGCGAATTCCGCGTGGCCGGCCGCATCCTGGACGGCAAACTGAATTACGAGCCCGGTTATTTCGCCAAGGATGGCAAGTCGCCGCTGTGGCCCCAGGCCGAAAAAATCCGCGGCAGCATCGTGTTCGACCGCGCGCGCATGGAGATCAAGGGCGATACGGCGCGCACCCTGGGCGTCGCGCTGAGCAACGTCAAGGCCGTGATCCCGGACCTGGGCAGCCATGACAGCCGGCTCGAGATCGACGGCAATGCCGCCGGCGCCATGCAGGACTTCCTGAAGTACGTTGCCGCCAGCCCGGTGCTGGAATGGATCGGCCACTTCACCGACGAGACCACGGCCAGCGGCAATGCGAAGCTGGCGCTGAAGCTGCACCTGCCGCTGTCGCACATCATCGATGCCAAGGTGCAGGGCACGCTGCAATTGCAGGGCAACGACGTGGTGCTGTGGCATGACATGCCGACCGTGGCCGGCGCCACCGGCAAGATCGAATTCAACGAGAAGGGTGTCAACCTGAATGCCCTGGGCGGCACGCTGCTGGGCGGACCGCTGGTGGTGACGGGCGGCAGCCAGAAGGATGGCAGCATCCAGGTGCGCATCGGCGGCAACGTGACGGTCGATGGCTTGCGCAAACAGTACCCCACGGCAGGCATGGCGCGCCTGGCCAGGCACCTGGGCGGCGGCACGAAATACAGTGGCGTGATCACGGCGCGCGAGCACAAGTACGAAGTGGTGGTCGACTCGTCGATGCAGGGCGCCAGTTTCGACTTCCCGGCGCCGCTGAAGAAGGCCGCCGCCGACAGCCTGCCGCTCCACTTCCAGCTGAACGGCGGCGCGGCCAACGAGCAGGGCGTGGCACGCGACGATATCCGCATCGCGCTGGGCAATGCCTATGCCGCGCGCTACCACCGCCAGCGCGTCAACAAGGGCCCATGGAAGCTGGTCAATGGGGGCATTGGCATCAACCTGCCGGCGCCGGAACCGGACAGCGGCATGATGATCAACGCCAGCCTCAAGTCGCTCAACGTGGACGAGTGGATCGCGTTGGCGGACGAGATTGCCGGCGAAGACGCGGCGCCGCCGTCCGCCAAAGCCGGCGAAGGCGCCGATATCACCCAATATGTGGTGCCGGAAACCATGGCCGCGCGCGCCACCGAATTGATCGTCGGCGAGCGCAAGCTCGATAACGTGGTGGTCGGCACCACGCACAGCAAGGGCGTATGGCAGGCCAGCATCGATTCGCAGCAAGCGGTCGGCTATGTGACGTGGAACGAGTCGCCGACCGGCAAAGGCGTGGGCAAGGTGACGGCACGCCTGTCCTCGCTGGTCATCCCGGAATCGCAGGCGGCCGAAGTGAAGGACTTGCTGGAAAGCTCGACCACCTCGCCCACCATCCCGGCGCTGGACATCGAAGTCGAGCGCCTGGAATGGTTCAACCGTCCTTTGGGCCAGCTGGAGCTGCACGCCTACAATGCGCTGATCACCTCGGCGCGCGAATGGCGTATCAGCAAGCTGTCGCTGGCCAATGCCGATGGCGAGCTGCACGGCACCGGCCGCTGGCAAAGCAAGGATGGCCAGCACAACACGGCGCTGAACTTCAATATGGACATCCATAATGCCGGCAAACTGCTGGAGCGTTTCGGCTTTGCCGACACGCTGCGCAACGGCAAGGGCAAACTCAGTGGCGATATCGCCTGGAAGGGCTTGCCCTACCATATGGACTTGCCCAGCCTGTCGGGCACGCTGGCGCTGAATGTGGAAAAAGGCCAGTTCCTGAAACAGGACCCGGGCGCGGCCAAGCTGCTCGGGGTGCTGAGCCTGCAAGCCTTGCCGCGCCTGCTGAAGCTGGACTTCAACGACGTGTTCTCGGAAGGCTTGCAGTTCGACGGCATCACGGCCAACGCCACCATCAACCGCGGCATCGTCAAGACCGACAACCTGAAGATGCACGGCGTGCAGGCCACCGTGTTGATGGATGGCACGGCGGACATCGCCAATGAAGCGACCAACCTGCACGTGGTGGTGATCCCGCAGGTCAACCTGGGCACGGCGCCGCTGGTGTATGCGCTGGCGGTCAACCCGGTGATCGGCATCGGCAGCTACCTGGCACAGCTGTTCCTCAGCGCGCCGGTGATGAAGGCGCTGACTTACCAGATGCAGGTGACCGGGCCGTGGAAGGCGCCCGTCATCACCAAACTTGAGAATCCAAAGGAGCCCACGCCATGACGAAACCGTCCCATAAGGTTGCCGCGATCCAGATGGTGTCCACCCCCGTGGTGGTGGAGAATATCGCCACCGCCCGCCGCCTGATCGGCGAGGCTGCCGCGCAGGGCGCGCAGCTGGTGCTGTTGCCCGAATACTGGGCCATCATGGGCATGAGCGACAGCGACAAGGTGGCCCAGGCCGAAGCGCTGGGCCAGGGCCAGATCCAGGACTTCATGGCGGCCATGGCGCGCGAACACGGCATCTGGCTGCTGGGCGGCACCTTGCCGCTGGCTTCCGACGACCCCGAGCGCGTCATCAACACCACCCTGGTCTACGGTCCCGATGGCCGGCATGTGGGCCGTTACGACAAGATGCACCTGTTCGGCTTCACCAAAGGCACCGAATCGTACGACGAAGCGCGCACCATCGTGCCGGGCAAGACGGTGGGCACGGTGGAGACCGCGGTGGGCAAGGTCGGCATGTCGGTCTGCTACGACTTGCGCTTCCCCGAACTGTACCGCGCCATGGGCCCGCTCGACCTGATCGTGGTGCCGGCCGCCTTCACCTTTACCACCGGCAAGGCGCACTGGGAAATCCTGCTGCGCGCCCGCGCCATTGAAAACCAGTGCTATGTGCTGGCGGCCGCCCAGGGCGGCAGCCACGTCAATGGCCGGCGCACCTGGGGCCATTCGATGCTGGTCGATCCGTGGGGCGAGGTCAAGGCTGTGCTGGCCGAAGGCGAGGGCGTGGTGATCGGCGAACTCGACCATTCCTTCGTGCACGGCGTGCGCGAGAGCCTGCCAGCATTGAAACACCGAATCCTCTAAAATCCGGTTTAAGAATCACCCAAAGAATAAATTCCGATATGAAACCATTCGACCCCAACCTGTCTGCCATGGCGGCGGCGAAAGACATCCTGCTGACGCCATTCGGCCTGGACGAAAGCAAGCTGCTGAAAGCACTCGGCAGCATGTTCACCCATAAGGTCGACTACGCCGACCTGTACTTCCAGTTCACCAAGAACGAGGGCTGGAGCCTGGAGGAAGGCATCGTCAAGACCGGTTCCTTCTCGATCGACCAGGGCGTCGGCGTGCGCGCCGTGTCGGGCGACAAGACGGCCTTCTCCTATTCCGACGAGATTTCCGAAGCGGCGCTGCTGGACGCGGCGGCGGCCACGCGCACCATTGCGCGCGCCGGCGCCGGCAAGGTCAAGGTGGCCGGCAAGATGGTGCCGGTGGGCGGGCGTTCGCTGTACATGCCGCACGACCCGCTGGTGTCGCTCGATGCGGCCTCCAAGGTCAAGCTGCTGGAGCGCGTGGAGAAGATGGCGCGCGCCAAGGACCCGCGCGTGGTGCAGGTGATGGCGGGCCTGGCCGGCGAATACGATGTGGTGCTGGTGGTGCGCAGCGATGGCGTGCTGGCGGCCGATATCCGCCCATTGGTGCGGGTGTCGGTGACCGTGATTGTGGAACAGAACGGGCGGCGCGAGGTTGGTTCCTCCGGCGGCGGCGGGCGCTACGAATACGACTACTTCACCGATGCACTGCTGGACCAGTATGCGACCGATGCCGTCAAGTCGGCGCTGGTGAACCTGGATTCGCGTCCGGCGCCGGCCGGCCCGATGACCGTGGTGCTGGGCCCTGGCTGGCCGGGCATCCTGCTGCACGAGGCGATTGGGCACGGGCTGGAAGGGGACTTCAACCGCAAGGGGTCGTCGACCTTCTCCGGACGCATCGGCGACCGTGTGGCGGCCAAGGGCGTCACCGTGGTCGATGACGGCACGCTGGCCAACCGCCGCGGTTCCTTGAACATCGACGACGAGGGCAACCCGACCCAGTGCACCACCCTGATCGAGGATGGGGTGCTGAAAGGCTATATCCAGGACACCATGAATGCGCGCCTGATGAAGATGAACGTCACCGGCAATGCGCGCCGCGAATCGTTCGCGCACCTGCCGATGCCGCGCATGACCAATACCTATATGCTGGGCGGCGACAAGGACCCGGACGAAATCCTGGCTTCGGTGAAGAACGGGATCTATGCGGTGAACTTCGGCGGCGGGCAGGTCGACATCACCAACGGCAAGTTCGTGTTCTCAGCCTCCGAGGCGTACATGATCGAGGATGGCAAGGTGACTTATCCGGTCAAGGGTGCGACGCTGATCGGCAACGGGCCGGATGTGATGAACCGTATCACCATGATCGGCAACGACATGAAGCTCGACCCCGGCGTTGGCGTATGCGGTAAGGAAGGGCAGAGCGTGCCGGTCGGCGTCGGCCAGCCGACCTTGCGCCTGGACGGCGTGACGGTCGGCGGCACTGCTTAAAGCCGCGAAACCGGCAGGTCGGTGTCAGACCCTGAGGGTCTGACACCGGTTTACCGGTTTAAAATAGCGGCCTATGAGCAATTCGAACCAAAAACCTTTCATCATCGGCGTCGCCGGCGGCAGCGGCAGCGGCAAATCGACCGTCACCCGCGAGGTGCTGTCCTCCTTCGGCGCCGAAGTCGTCTCGGTCGTCCTGCAAGACGACTACTACCTCGACCAGACCCACATGTCGCCGGAAGACCGGCGCAAAACCAATTACGACCACCCCGAGGCCTTCGACTGGCCCCTGATGGTGGAGCACCTGCAAAAGCTGCGCGAAGGCGAGCCGATCGCAATGCCGGTGTACGACTTTTCCATCGACAACCGCACCACGCAAACCATCACCGTCAATCCGGCGCCGGTGATCGTGGTCGAAGGCCTGTTCGCGCTGTACGATGCCGACCTGCGCAAGATGATGTCGCTGAAGATCTTCGTCGACACGGCGGCCGACGTGCGCTTCATCCGCCGCCTGCAGCGCGACATCGCCGAGCGTGGCCGCAGCACGGACAGCGTGATCAGCCAATACATGGAAACGGTGCGCCCGATGTACAAGCAATTCATCGAGCCCACCAAGCGCCATGCCCACGTGATCCTGCCGCACGGCGCCAACGGGCCCGCGGTCGATATCATCACCACCAAGGTGGCGAGCCTGATCCGCGGCGAGTGAGCTATCGTGTAAAAAGTTGCCCTGTCGGAAATTTATACATATTGCCTTATTAGCAATGTGATAGTTTAAGCAAAAACAAGGCGTTATCAAACTGGAATGACTTTTGCTCCCTGCTGGCTGTTCAATCACCACGAAGGGAACCCATGAAGTCATTCCATCTCATTGCGGGCTTGACCCTCTCGGTCGGCAGCCTGATCTTCAGCAACGCAGCGCACGCAATCGTCGCCACGGTCAACACCAATGCCAATGCGTTGGCGGCGGCCGCTTCGGCCGGCGCGGTTGGCTTTACCGTCAATAGCGCGACCTTGAGCGGGCATGCGGATGCCACCGGCGCCTCGACCGGCACATTCACCAATAGCAGCGGCACCTACAAGATCGGTGGCGGCATCATGCTGTCCACCGGCAATGTTCTCGATTATGGGGATGGACCCAACACGGCTGCCGACCGCGCCACCCGCTATGGCGTCACCGGCACCGGCGCCCAGCAAGATATCCTGGCTGCGATTGGCGGCAGCGCGACGTATTACGACGTGACGCAGCTCGACATCAATTTCACGACCAGCACCGGCAGCGTCTTCTTCAATACCGTGTTTGGTTCCGAAGAGTTTCCCGAATATGTTGGCGATTTCGTCGATGGCTTCGGTCTCCTGATCGATGGCGTCAACATTGCATTCGTCGGCGGCCAGCCCGTCAATATCGACCATTCCGCGATGGCCGTGATTGGCGGGACGGAGCTCGATGGCGTGCTGTGCCCGTCCCCCGCGTCGTCCCCGTATCCCTGCACGCCGCGGCTGACCTTCTCCGTCAGCGGGCTGAGCACCGACCGGGCGCATACCCTGACCTTCATCGTCGGCGACCGGGGCGACGACGACGTCGACACCACCGTCTACATCAGCGCGCTGGGCGGCACCGAACCGGTTGCCGTGCCCGAACCCGCCGCGTCGGCACTCCTGGGGCTGGGCCTGTTGGGCCTGCTTGCCGCGCGGGGTAGCAAGCGACGTGCAAGGAATGGCTTGCAATAGGCGATAACTGTTGTTATAGTGGATCGAAATCAATGGAACTCGTCATGCACCTGCACTTCTTTACCGGCTTTTTTTACTTTAGCAATTCCAACCCAAAGGCGGTGGAGTAGCGGCCGGTTCACGTAGCAACGAGATCCCAGCAGATACCAAGACAAACCGCCAGAGATGGCGGTTTTTTTTTACTCATACCAGGAGAAAGCATCATGCAACGTACCGACGACCTGCGCATTCGCGAAATGAAGGAGTTGACGCCACCGTCGCACCTGATCCGCGAATTCCCTTGCACCGAAGCGGCTTCCAAGACCGCTTCCGATGCCCGTGTCGCCCTGCACCGCATCCTGCATGGCCAGGATGACCGCTTGATGGTGGTGATCGGTCCTTGCTCGATCCATGACCCGAAAGCAGCGATGGAGTACGCACGCCGCCTGGCGCCGCTGCGCGAACGCCTGAAGGGCGACCTGGAAGTGGTGATGCGCGTCTACTTCGAAAAGCCCCGCACCACTGTGGGCTGGAAGGGCATGATCAACGACCCTTACATGGACAACAGCTTCCGCATCAACGATGGCTTGCGCATGGCGCGCGAACTGCTGCGCGACATCAACGAGCTGGGCTTGCCGGCCGGTACTGAATTCCTGGACGTGATCAGCCCGCAGTACATCGCCGACCTGATCTCCTGGGGCGCGATCGGTGCCCGCACCACCGAGTCGCAAGTGCACCGCGAGCTGGCCTCCGGCCTGTCCTGCCCGGTGGGCTTCAAGAACGGCACCGACGGCAATACCAAGATCGCGGTGGAAGCGATCAAGGCCGCCTCGCAGCCGCACCACTTCCTGTCGGTGACCAAAGGCGGCCACTCGGCCATCGTGTCGACCAACGGCAATGAGGATTGCCACATCATCCTGCGCGGCGGCAAGACCCCGAACTATGACGCGGCCAGCGTGGAAGATGCCTGCAAGGCGATCGCAGGCTACGGCCTGGCGGCGCGCCTGATGATCGACGCGTCCCATGCCAACTCCTCCAAGAAGCCGGAAAACCAGGTGCCGGTGTGCGCCGACATCGCCGCGCAAGTGGCCGGCGGCGATACCCGCATCGTGGGCGTGATGGTGGAATCGCACCTGGTGGCGGGCCGCCAGGACCTGGTGCCGGGCAAGGAGCTGACCTATGGCCAGTCGATCACCGATGGCTGCATCGATTGGGAGACCAGCGTGGCGGTGCTGGAAAACCTGGCGGACGCGGTGCGCAAGCGCCGCCTGAAAGGCGAGTAAAGCTGTCGTTAGTTTTCAACAGATAGTGGCTTGACTCCATCCCGACCGTTACAATTTGAAATATTGCGAAATATAGCGCAAGCCTTTCAATTGGAGCGGTTTGGTGGACAGCAAGGAAGTGGCAGCCCTCGAGGCGGACGTGAAGCGCGCGGTGCAGGCCGGCGATATGGTGCAGGCGCGCGCGTTGCTCGAACGCTTGGTCAAGCTCGATGGCAAGGACCAGCAGCAATGGATCAACCTGGCCGTTGCCTGCCGTAACCTGGGCGACGACGCAGGGCAGGAAGCCGCCCTCAAAGGCGCCCTCACCGTGGCACCGTCCGACATGCTGGCGCTGCTGATGCGCGGCGAAATGCTGGAACGCCAGGGCAAGGTACATGCGGCGGCCGCGGCTTACGGCGGCGCCACCCAGGTGTCGCTGCCGATGGACCAGCTGCACCCGAATTTCCGCAGCCGCGTCGCGCATGCGATCGCTTTCCGCGATAAGTACAACGAGCAGTTCGGCAGCTTCCTCGACAGCCATATGGCGCCGATGGTGCGCGACGTGGGCGGCGAGCATAGCCAGCGCTTCCGCGAATCGCTGGACCTGATGTTCGGCCGCAAGCAGCGCTTCGATTCGCGGCCGATGAATTACTTCTTCCCGGGCCTGGCGCCGATCCAGTTCTTCGACCGCAAGCTGTTCCCCTGGATGGAGGCGCTCGATGCGCAGACCGATGCGGTCCGTGACGAATTCCTGCAGATCCTGGAAGGCGAGGAGGGCTTCGAGCCCTACCTGACCTATAGCGCCGACCAGCCGCACAACCAGTTCGCGGAATTGAACAACTCGCCGCGCTGGAGCGCCTTCCATTTGCTCAAGGATGGCGATCCGGTACCGGCCAATGTGGCGCGCGCCCCGCGCACCATGGCGGCGCTGAAGGACGTGCCGCAGCCGGACCAGCCGGGCCGTACGCCCAATGCCATGTTTTCCCTGCTCAAGCCGCAAACGCGCATCCCGGCCCACGTCGGGGTGGCCAATACGCGGCTGGTGTGCCATTTGCCGCTGATCGTGCCGGCTGGCTGCGGCTTCCGCGTCGGTAACGAAACGCGTGAATGGCAGGTCGGCAAGACCTGGGCTTTCGACGACACCATCGAGCATGAAGCCTGGAACGACAGCGACAAGCTGCGCGTGGTGCTGATCTTCGACACCTGGCATCCCCACCTTTCCGAAGCGGAACGGGCTATGATCACGGAGATGACCCGTGGCATCAATGCCTTTGCCCAGGGCAGTGGCGGCTTCGACCTGTAAGGACAAACAATGATAGATGTAGCTGCGCTGGCGGATGCCGGCATGGCGGCCTTGCGCCGCGGCGATGCCGCGTCCGCGCGGCCGTGCTTCGAACAATTGGCCGCGGCCGGCCATGGCGACGCGTCCGTGTATTTCGGCCTGGCCCACGCCTGCGTCGGGATGGGCGACCACCCGGCTGCCCTGGCGGCGCTGGACCAGGCACTTGCCTACGAGCCGGCCAACCTGCAAGTGCTGGCGCTGAAAGCCGAAGTGCTGGCCGCCAGCGGCGACCTGCACGGCGCCGCCAACTATGCGCGGGCCATCCTGCGCGCCGCGCCGCGGCCGGCGCCGGCGCCGTTGCAGCCGCTGGTGCAGCGCGCGCAGCAGATCGTGGACAAGGCGGCCGGCAGCTTTGAAGGCCACCTGATGGAGCAACTGGCGCAGGCCGGCCTGGACGACGCACCCGAGGCGGCGCGCTTCCGCGCCTCGCTGGACCTATTGCTGGGCAAGAAGCAGATCTACCTGCAGCAGCCGCGCCTGTATTACTTTCCGGGCTTGCCGCAGGTACAGTATTTCGACAATGCCGACTTCCCCTGGCTGAAGGAACTGGAAGCGGCCACGCCGGCCATCCGCGCCGAAGTGCTGGAAGTGCTGAAGGACCATGAAGCCTTCCAGCCCTATATCAAGCCCGATCCGAACCGCCCGCAACTGAACCGGGGCGGCATGCACAACAATCGCGATTGGAGCGCTTTCTACCTATGGGAAGACGGCAAGCTGAACGCGGACAACGCGGCGCGCTGCCCGGCCACCATGGCGGCGATGGAGCGGGTTCCGCTGCCGCGTATCCCGGGCCGCTCGCCCAGCGTGCTGTTTTCGCTGCTGCGGCCGGGGGCGCATATCCCGCCGCATACGGGCATCATCAATACGCGCCTGATCGTGCATTTGCCGCTGGTGGTGCCGCCGAATTGCCAGCTGCGGGTGGGGAATGAGACGCGCACCTGGGAAGAAGGCAAGGCCTGGGTGTTCGACGACACCATCGAGCATGAAGCCTGGAACCGCAGCAATGAGACGCGAGTGATCCTGCTGCTGGAAATCTGGCGGCCGGAATTGAATCCGAAGGAGCAGCAGCTGGTGGGGTCGATGCTGCAGGCGATCGATGCATTCCGGGGCGGGGCCGGGGCGGATTGGGATATGTAAACCGGTCAACCGGGGCCTGGCCCAAGGGCCAGACCCCCCAATAAAAAAAACCTCGCCGAAGCGAGGTTTTTTTTCACCCGTGCCGCCCGTGGGCGGCACTTCGAAGATCTTAGAACTTGGCAGTCATGTTCAGGAAGATCTTGCGGCCCATCGCGTCGTACATCGATGGGAAGGTGTTGCCGTTACCCTGGCCGGTACCAATCTGGGAGGTGATTGGTGGGTCTTTGTCCAGCACGTTGTTGATACCTGCCGACAGCGAGATGTTGCGGGTCATGTTGTAGGCAGCATGCAGGTCCAGGTAGTTGATACGTGGCAGCTTGCGGTCAACTTCGTTGACGGTGCCCTTCAGCAGCGGGTTGTCGCTGGCTTTTTCCAGCAGGGTGCTGCCGAAGTGACGCCAGGTCATTGCCACTGCTACGCCCCATGGGGTTTCCCAGGTGCCGCGCAGCTTGTGACGCCATTCAGGACGTGGCTGGCCGCACTTGCCGGCGCCGTTGTAGTAGCCTACGCAGTCGTAGGAACCGTCGCCTGGCAGCTCTTCAACTTCGAAGGTGTCCAGCAGGGTGCCGTTGAATGCGAAGCCCAGACGGCCCATGGCGTTAGGCAGCTTCATCGAGTAGTTCGCGCCGAAGTCTACACCCTTGGTTGCCAGGGTACCGATGTTGGTGTTGGTGCCAACGATCGATGCCTGAGGCAGCAGCCACAGGGTACCCAGGGAGTCACGGGTAATCTGCGAGCAGAACTTCGAATCGCCGGTGGCCATGCACTTCTCCAGGGTCGTTTCTGGCGAAACGTTGGAGATGGTGTCTTCCACCTTGATGTCGAAGTAGTCCACGGTGAAGGACAGGTTAGGCATCGGCTGGATCACCAGGCCCAGGGTCTTGGACTTGGACTTCTCTGGGTTCAGCTTAGGATTGCCGCCTGCCAGGAAGTTGTACTGGCCGCCTGGGGAATCCTGGATCTTGCCGTACTGGGCTGCGGTCACGCCGGTGCGTGCGCACTCTGCCAGCGAAGCGGACGGAGTTGCGCCTGCGCATGGGTCAGCGTCCATGTCGAACAGGTTGTTGCCGGATGGCGAGAACAGTTCAATGATGTTCGGTGCACGCACCGCTTTCTGGTAGGAGCCGCGGACCTTGATCATGTCCACTGGTGCCCACTCCAGGCCCGCACCGTAGGTGTTGGCTTTCACGCCGGTGTCGATGTCGGTGCGACGGAACGAGGCGTTAGCTGCCAGCATCTTGGCGAATGGCTTGTCTTCCAGGATCGGCAGACGGGTTTCAGCGAAGATGTCCTTCACAGTGTACTTGCCGGACACAGGAGTGGTTGGGCCACCCGAGCCGTCCAGGTCGAAGTTCTGCGATGGGCCGTCAGGATTCAGCACCATCTCTTCGGTACGACGCTCCAGACCGAAGGACACGCCGATGCCGTTGGACGAGGATGGCAGCTTGATGCCGTATTCGCCCAGGTCGGCAGCGATGGTCGCGCCCTGGATGGTCTGTGCAGTGTGGCCGAAGGTCTGGCCAGGGATCTGGATGTAGTCCAGCATTTCCTGGGTCACGCCGCCGACTTTGAACGGGTTGTAAGGTACGCAGTTCGGGTCGGTGCCGTTGACAACGGAGGCGCAAGTTGCCACGCCGTTCACGTTGACGATGTCCAGCGCCTTGGCGCCGCGGTCTTTCGAGAAGTAGTTGTTGGACGAGCCGGCGGAACGCACTTTGGAAGTCTGTGCGAACACGTCGTACTGCCATGGGCCGATCTCGCCCTTCACGCCGAACAGGGAGCGGAAGGAAGTGTTGGAGAAGAAGGCTACGCGGCCGCCGCCTTCGACGTTACGGCGCTGGATCACGACGTCGGTTTCGTCGCCAGGCGCGTTCAGCGACAGGGCCGAGCGCATTGCCGAGGTCAGGAACGGGTTGTCGTAACGGATGGTGTAGACGTTACCGAAGATGCCGCCTGGGGCGATCTGTGCGTCGGTGCGGTCGTCGTGGAAGGCGAAGTCGCCGTACACGCGCACCTTGTCGGTCACGTCGTACTTGACCGATGCGCTGAAGCCATAACGCTCGTCAGGGCGCTGCAGGTGGTTGATCGGGCCGTAGTTGTACAGGTCGGTTGCGTTGCTGTAGACGCGTGGGTTGCCAGCGGCGTCGGTGGTGTACGCCACGCCGGTCTTGGTGTTGGTCAGACGGCCGGTCGCGGAAGTCGAGGAACCGCCGCAGGCAAAGCCGGCCTTGGAGGAAGACAGGGCGCAAGCGGACCAGTCGCGCTCCGATTGCAGCAGCTCGTGCTCTTTCTTGTACGAGAAGAACAGGGTGGCGTTACCCTTGTTGTTGTCGAAGTTGCCACCGATCAACAGGGAAGCGTCTTTGGAGATGCCGTCGAAGTCCTTGTCGCCAGGAACCTTGAATTCGTTGGCATTGGTCTTGGCGCGGCCAGCCACGATGTCGGCAACGCCGCCAGTGCCCTTCTGGGAGTGGTTGTAACCAGAGTAGTTCAGGTCGACGCGCACGCCTTCGAACTTGTCTTCCATGATGAAGTTGACCACACCAGCCACAGCGTCGGCACCGTACACGGCGCCGGCACCGCCGGTCAGCACTTCAACGCGCTTCACCAGGGCGGTAGGGATCTGGTTCAAGTCGGCTGCGGCAGTGCCGGCGGAACCGGATGGCAGGCGCTTGCCGTTGACCAGCACCAGGGTACGGTTGGAGCCCAGGCCACGCAGGTTGACGGTGGCGGTACCGGTCGCACCGTTGGCCACGGAGCCGGTCTGCGCTGCGAATACTTGCGGCAGGTTGTTCAGCAGGCTTTCGACGTTACGGACGCCATCAACCTTGATGTCTTTCGCGCCCAGCACGGTGATCGGGCTGGTGCCTTCGAGGTTAGCGGTCGGGATGCGCGAACCGGTAACTTCCACTTTTTGCATCGGTTGTTGCGCATCTTGCGCGAACGCAGCCGAAACGCCCAGCGCCATACCGCCGGCGCAAACCAGGCGAACGGAACGGGACAGAATGTTTTCCACCATCATTTTTATAAACTCCCTCATTGAAGATCAGTGCGGTTCCCAGCGGTTACAGCACTGTTGCTTGTTTGATGCCCACGGATGGACGCCAATGAAAAAGAACGCCAAACGTTTTTTCCATGCGGTATGAGATCACTTCGGTGGAATTTATGTCAATGTTGAAGGCAGGTAGCGTGCACTGCTGTGAGAAGATGCTGGATTGGCGGGGAAAGCCGCTGGATGTGACCAACTTCGGCGCAGTAATGCACCAATATGGCTTGTTGAGGATTCGGCAATCAATAGGGGTGACCGAATTTAAAACGGGGAATTGGCGTTAACTCAGTTGAATATTATTCCATGAATGACTTGTTTTACATCATTTGTGTCTTATTTCTACGACAGTTTCAACGTTTGCCCGTTGCCGAGGGAACCCTGGCGGTTACAAGGCCGGGCGAAAAAAAACGGCACCGAAGTGCCGTTTTGCGAAAATCCCAGGGTTGGGATCAGAAGAACTTGTACTGCGCGCCCAGCTTGAAGTAGCGGCCGATGGCGCCGGAAGCGTCCATCGGGTTGTAGCTCATGCCGCCGTAGGTCAGCGGGTCGAGCGGTGCCACTTTGTCGGTCACGTTGTTGATGGAGGCGAAGAAGGTCAGCTGCTGGCTCCAGTTGTAGCGTGCGGACATGTCGAGCGTGGTGAACGAGGCAATCTTGCAATTGCCCGGCGCGCCGCTGCCGTTGGCCAGGGTCGAGGCGCACAGGCCGCCGGCGAAGTAAGTATTGGCCATGCTGTCGCGGTAATTGACCATGGCGGCCAGGTTCAGGTCGGCGTAATCCCACGATGCGTTGAAGTTGCCCTTGTTCTTTGGGGTACCGGCGCAGTTCGAGGTGTCGCAGTTGCCGTGGGTGCCGGCGTACTGGTAGACGGTGGTGGCCGACTCATGGCGCTTCCAGGACGCGGTATGGGTCCACACCAGGCCCAGGTTCAGGCGGCCGTAGTCGCCCAGGCGGATGCGCTGCTTGATGTCCAGGTCGACGCCGCTCACTTCGGTGAAGCTGGAATTGCGGTACGGTGCCTGGGTCAGCACCAGGGTGCCCGAATTCGGGATCACCACGCCGTTCACGACCAGGTTGTTGTCGTTGCGGATTGCGGTTGGCAGGGCGGCCGCTTCGTTGTACGGCAACGGGTTGATCTCGTTGGAACGCTTGATCTTCCAGGCATCGATCGCCACGCTGGTGCCGTCGAACGGATCCCACACCACGCCCAGGGTCGAGCCCTTGGAGGTTTCAGGCTTGAGCGCGGTGCTGCCGACCTTGACGGCCGCGACCGGGATGCCGCAATCGGTGGAGGTGGCGCCGCCGGCGGCCGGCTTGCCGCCCGGGCAACGGATCGGGTCGATCACGGTCGAGGTGCCGGTCGATTGCGAGCTCGGGCTGCCTTCGGCCGGACCGGGGGCGCGGAAACCTTCGGTATACGTGCCGCGCAGGGCGAAGCTGCGCACCGGGGTCCACTTGAAGCCGGCTTTCGGGGTGGTGGAGTTGAAGTTGTCGTACTTGTCGTAACGTACGGCAGCGCTCAGCTCGACGCCTTTCCAGACCGGCGCCAGCAATTCGGCGAAGACCGCGCTGACCTTGGTGTCGCCGAAGGCGGCCACGTAGCTGGCATTGACCGAACCGTCGAGGGTGCCCGACAGCGACGGGTTGACCACCTTTTCCTTGCGGTGCTCGGCGCCGACCGCCAGGCCCAGGTTGCCACCTGGTAATTGCATCAGTTCGCGCGACGCGTGGAAGTCGATCACGCTCAGCTTGGTGGTCGAATCGGAGATCGCGTGCGTCACCAGCGCTTCATACAGCGAAGCCGGGTTCTTCGACGCTTCCGCACCAATATAGTAAGGGAAGTATTTCGAAGCCGGGTTGCCCAGGGCGTCGCGCAGCACGTTCATGTTCAGCATGGCGCTGTAGTCGAGGTGCAGCTTGGATTCCGAGTGCGTGATGCCACCATCGTATTCCCAGCCTGCGGCGGCACCCTTGATGCCGGCCACGAAGCGCTTGAACGTATTGTTGGCGGTCCGTACCTGCGGCCCGACGTCGAAGGCGCTGTAGCGCACGCGGGCTGCCGCGCCGTACGGATTCTGCGGGTGGGTGGCGGCCATCAGCGGCAAGTTGCCATAGTTGATGAAGCCCAGCGGGTTGGCCGCGTTCGGCGGGAAGGCCACGGTCGGGGTGATCGACGGCGGCGTCATGGTGAACGAAGTGTCGCGCTTGGAGAAGCCGGCTTCGGCGTACACTTGCAGATCGTCCTTCAACTGCCAGGTGCCGCGGGTGTACAGGTTGACCGATTCGATTTCCGGCTGCATGTCGCGGAACTGGTCCTGGTGCCACAGGCAGCCGCCGTTGGCGCCGGTCTGGTTGGTGGTGGCGCTCAGCGAAGCGCAGCCCGGCAGCGAGCTGTAGGTGTTGTTGGCCGGGTTGCGGATCGAGCCGGCCGGGCTTGGCGACGCGTTGTTCACGCCGCTGATGTAGCCGCCGGCGAACTGGGTCCCCACCGGATAGCCGAATTCGCGCAAGTCGGCCTGGCCGATGTGGCCGCGTTCGGCACGGTCCTTGTTCTTCAGGCGGTCGGACTGGAAGTACTCGGCGTTGACCACCCAGTTGTACTTGTTGTCGTCCAGGTTGCCCTGGCCATAGGTGATGGACGCCTTGTTCTGTTTGGCGTCGTCATAGCGCGACCAGCCGGTATCGCCTTTCAGCTGCAAGCCTTCGAAGTCCTTGCGCAGGATGATGTTGACCACGCCGGCAATCGCGTCCGCGCCATAGGTCGAGGAAGCGCCATCCTTCAGGATTTCGATGCGCTCGACGATCTGCATCGGCACGGTGGACAGGTCGGTGAAGCTCTTCTGGCCGTCGTCGGCGCGGGCGAACGGTGCCATGCGGCGGCCGTTCAGCAGCACCAGGGTCGAGGTGGCACCCAGGCCGCGCAGCGAAATGGCGGTGGAGCCGGCGGCAAAGCCGTTGCCGAAGCCGGTCGGCAGCGAACCGGCGCCGTCCACGGTCAAGGTTTGCAGGTATTCGGCCACGGTGGCTTTGCCGGACTTCATCAAGTCTTCCTTGCTGATGACCTGGATCGGCGAAGCGGTTTCCGTGGATGCGCGCTTGATGCTGGAACCGGTGATTTCCACGCGCTGCAGCGGGGCGTTGGCTTCTTGCGCAAAGGCCGGCGCGGCCAGGGTGGCTGCCATACCGCCGGCAAACACCAGGCGTACGGAACGAGCCATGATCTTTTCCATCATGATTTTCTCTCCAAATTGTCGTACCAAAAAAACGAGCTACAGCTTTTGACTACTGCTTTGGTGCTCCCATTTGAAGGAACCATTTTCCCTTGATGGTTCCTTGCGGGAAACATCAGAGCATTCCGGCTAATCTTGCGTCAATTGAAAAGTGGCTCACGATACAATTTTGAGACGATTCCGTCGCGTCCGTGAAACATGTATAAGTGAAATACCTAGGGGTTCTCCAGATAAAAAAAGCCCCCGCCGGCTTGCGCCGGCGGGGGGAAGTGATGCTGGTGGAAAAATCGGGAGTGTTTAGAACTTGTAGTTGCCGGTCAGGTAGAAGGTGCGGCCCAACGGGTCGGTGTAGCGACCGTCGTAGCCCACCTGGTTGCCGCCGCCCGAGTCGCGGATCGACAGGGGTGGCTCCTTGTCCAGCAGGTTGCGGATACCGGCGGTGAGGGCGAAGTTCTTGTTGAAGTTGTACTTCGTCTGCCAGTCGAGGGTGTAGTACTCCTTGACCTTCCGGCCCTTGAGGTCCTGGTAGCCGCCCAGGGAACCGTCGGCATTGACGATACGGATACGGCCATCGTCCGCCACGTATTCCTTGTCGGCGTACCCGGACTTGTAGTTCACCGTCAGCGAGTTGGCCCACTGGTCGGTCGATTTCAGGGAGAACACCAGGCGCGAAATCCAGCGGAAGGTCACGTCGTCATAGGAGTCGAAGCGGGCGATGCTGCTTTCGGTCTGGTTCTGGCCTGGATTGTCGGCGTCGGGCACGGTCTTTTCGGCCTTCAGCATATAGGTCGCGGTCCAGTTGGTGGTCAGCTTGCCGATCGGGGTGTCGTTGCGCAAGGTGGCGTCCAGATCGATGCCGCGGTAGTGCGAGCTGGCCAGGTTCAGCGGCGACTGCGTCATCACCAGCACTTTCGATTTCTGGATCGGATCGTAGTAGATCGACGCATACTTGTTGGCCAGCGCCGGGGTGCGGAACAGCATGTCCTGCGAAAGTTTCTGGATCTGGTTCTTCAACTTCACGTCCCAGAAGTCGATGCCCACGGACACCGAGTCCATTGGCTCCAGTCGCATGCCCAGGGTAGCCTGCTTCGAGGTTTCCGGCTTCAGGGCGTCGGCGCCGGTGCTTGGGTTACCCACGGTCAGCAAGCCGTACTCCTGGACGCCGCGGCAATAAGGGAAGCGCGGGTCGGTCGCGGTCTTGATCGGGCAGTCGAAGAAGTTGGACGAGCCGGCGTTCTTCAGCGGGTCGGCGATATTGTTCATGGTCGGCGCCTTGAAGCCGGTGCCGTAGGAGCCGCGCAGCATGAACTGGCGCGAAGGCTGCCACTTGGCGGACAGCTTGTAGGTCGCTTTCGAGACGTCGTTACCCTGTTTGCCGGCTGGCGAAGCATTGCCGTTCACGTCATAGCTGGTGTTGCGCTTTTCGACCGCCTCGAAGCTGTCGTAACGGGTCGCAGCCGTCACTTCCAGGTCCTTCAGCACTGGCATCTGCAGCTCGGCGAATGCACCCCAGTTCTTGCGCTTGGCGTCCAGCGGCTGGGAGCCGGTGCCGCCGCCGATGATGGTGTCGGTCCAGCCAGGATTGCCCGGGCCAGGGCCCACCAAGATCTTGCTTGGCGTGTCTTCGTAGCGCTGGATGGTGTAGTCGGCACCCAGGCCCAGTGCAGCGTTGCCGCCGGCCATGGCGAACACTTCGCGCGACGCATGGGCGCTGAATACGTCGAGCTTGGACTTGATGGTATCCAGGTTTTCACGCAGCACCGCTGGCGCCAGGATCGAGGCGGCATTCGGGTTGATGATGTACGGGTTGTAGGCGCCGGACTTGACCAGGGCTTCGAACTTGTCGCCGCTCATGTAGCCGCCAGCCGCATCGTCGGTCTGCTTGTTCTGCGAGTGGGTGTAAGTCCCGTTGACGGCCCAGTCGGCAATCTCGGAATCCAGTGCTGCCGAGAAGTGCAGTGCCTTGGTGCCCCACTCGTCGGTACGGCCGCCTGCGTCGCGGGCGCGGAAGTACAGGTAGGCGTCGGTGACCTTGCTCGGATCAATGCCCTGCGCTGCCAGCAGCGGCTCAACCGATTTCTGGTAAGGCACGATGTACACCGGGCTGACCGTCTTCACACCGGTGATCGGATCGGTGCTCATGGTGGTCAGCGGCTGTGCCGGTGCGGCGTAGCGCGCGGTGCTGGAGAACTTGGAATAGACGAATTCGCCGCTCAGGCGGGTCTTGTCGGAGATCTTCAATGCACCGGAAGTGAACAGGCTGTCGCGTTTCAGTTCAGGCAGCAGTTCGACGGTGGCCGCGTAGTCGTAACGGCAGACGCCGCCGCGTGCGAAGGTGTTGGGGCCGGAGCACTTGTTATTGTTGACCAGGTCGGGCGAGAAGGTCGCGTTGTTGCCATCGCTGTCATACACGTCGGCATTGGCCGGGATCGAGTTGATCGAGTTCTGCCAGGTCGCATATTGCTTGCCGTTGTGGTTGAACTGGACCACGCCGGAGTTGGCGAAAGGCCGCTGGTCGGCGTTCAAGGCCTTGGCCTGGTCGTGGCTGTACGCCAGCATCACGTTGAAGCCGTCCTGCTGGTAGTCGCCGAAGCCCTTGGTGATCGACACGTTGGCGCTCTGGCCGCCTTTGTGCTGCGGGCGGTTGTAGGTCGCATCGATCGTCAGGTCGGTCTGGTTTTTTTTCAGGATGAAGTTGACCACGCCGGCAATGGCGTCCGAACCGTACAGGGTGGAGGCGCCGTCGGTCAGGATTTCGACCTTTTCGACCGCAGCGAGCGGGATCGACGCCAGGTTGACCGCGCTGCCGGTGCCATAGGGCGCCATGCGCTTGCCGTTCAGCAGCACCAGGGTGTAGTCGGTGCCGATCGAGTGGATGGAGGCGCTCTGCACGCCGCCGCCGCCGCCGTTGATGGAAGCGGACGAGGTGATCATGCCTTGCATGGACGGCAAAATTGCAATCAGGTCGGCCACGTTCTTCACGCCGGTCTGTTCGATGTCCTTGCGGCTCAGGGTCTGGATCGGGAGGGAGCCTTCCTGTGCAATGCGCTTGATCGACGAGCCAGTGATTTCCACGCGCTGCATGGGGGCGTCGGATTGTTGGGCAAAGGCGGGTGCGCAGGCGCCGGCCACCAGCAGGCCGCTGGCGCATGCCAGGCGGATTGCATAGGACAAGGTGTTTTCTTTCATCATATTCTTGGTTTCTCCCAGAGATAATGCCTAAGCGTCAAGTTGCTCAGACTGACAATACTCTCAGGCAAGAGTGTAGTTTTTGCAACCGAATTAGAAATAGTTCGCTACAGTGTGTTACGAAACCGCAACATAAAAAGATTAACTTGTGGTAAGCAAGTTAAACCAGTTGGCTGCAGCTTGGCGGGTTTTGCGCTATCGTTACGGCCATTTCACGCCGTCCAGCTCCGACATGGCTTCTTTCATCCTGCGCCGCCTGTGGCAAATGCTGCCGACCCTGCTGGGCGTGGTGTTGCTGGTGTTTGTGCTGTTTAACTGGGTGGGCGGCGACCCGGCCTACATCCTGGCCGGCAAGATGTCCGATGCCGCCGGCATTGACAATATCCGCCGCCAGTTGGGCGTGGACCAGCCCTGGTATGTACAGCTGGGCATTTTCCTCAAGCAGATCGCCACCTTCGACTTTGGCCAGAGCTGGGCCACGGGCGAAGCGGTGGCCGACATCCTCACCACCCGGCTGCCGGCCTCGCTGACGGTGCTGGTGCCGCTGACGGTGCTGGAAACCGTGCTGGGCATCGGGCTGGCGCTGGCGGTGGCATTCCTGCGCGGCTCACTGACCGACCGCGCCGTGATGGTGGCGTGCACGGTGGGCATGTCGGTCTCCATCCTGGTCTACATCATCGTGTTCCAGTACTGGCTGGCCTACCAGGCCGGGCTGTTCCCGGTGCAGGGCTGGGGCGCCGGCCTGCCGGACAACCTGCGCTTTGCGGCGCTGCCCATCCTGATCGGGCTGGCGGTGTCGCTGGCGCCGACCCTGCGCCTGTACCGTTCTTTCGTGCTGGACGAGGTGGGGCAGGATTATGTGCGCACCGCGCGCGCCAAGGGCTTGCCGGAGCGGCGCGTGATGTGGCTGCATGTGCTGCGCAATGCGGCCATCCCCATCATCACGCATGTGATGGCGAGCCTGCCGGCCATGCTGATCGGGGCCTTCCTGCTGGAGCGCTTTTTCGGGATCCCGGGCATCGGGCGCGAAGTGATCCTGGCCGTCGAGCGCAGCGATTTCCCGGTCATCAAGGCCATCACCGTGTATGTCGCGGTCGCGACCATGGCGTTCAACCTGCTGACCGACCTGCTGTACCAGGCTGTCGATCCGCGCGTACAACTGAGATAAGGGCAGCGCATGCACGCCATCCCCGATTCCGCCGGCCTGTGGACGCTTGCCTGGCGCCGCCTGCGGGCCGACCGCCTCGCCATGGCGGCGCTGGCCGTGGTTGCGGCCTTCCTGCTCCTGCTGGCGGCGTCCGCCAGCGGCTTGGTGGCGGCCGACTGGGAGGAGGAGGTGGCGCTGAACTATGCGCCGCCGACCTTTGCCGCCCCGGCCGTGGCGGCAAGCGCCGGGACGGGGCCTGCCGTGCCGGCGCCGGCGTCGCCTGCCACTGCGCACGGGCCGGGCGGCACGCCACCGGCCAACGAATTCGACCCGCTGGCCGACGATTTGCGCGCGCTGCGCGCGAGCCTGGGCCGCGCGGTCGCCGAGCCGACGGTGGCCCGCGCCGCCAGCCTGCCGTTCGGGGCCGACAAATGGGGCCACGACATCGTCAAGAAGACCATCAAGGGCGGCGAAACCTCGATCGTGGTCGGCCTGGCGGCAGCCGCGCTGGCGGTCGGCCTGGGCACCCTGTTCGGCGCCGTTTCCGGCTTCCATGGCGGCCCGGTGGACGACTTCTTCAACTGGTTCTACAACGTCTTCACCTCGATTCCCGCCATCCTCATGATCCTGACGGTGGCCGCGGTGCTGCAGCAAAAAGGCGTGCTGACCATCGTCCTGATCCTCGGCCTGACCGGCTGGACCGGACCTTACCGGCTGGTGCGCGCCGAGTACATCAAGCACAAGGCGCGCGAATACGTGATGGCGGCGGACGCCATCGGCGCCTCTTCCTGGCGCAAGATGTTCGGCCACATCTTCCCCAACGTCAGCCACGTCGCGCTGGTGCAGCTGTCGATCCTGGTGGTCGGCTTCATCAAGGCCGAAGTGATCCTGTCCTTCCTTGGCTTCGGCGTGCCGGTCGGCGTGGTGAGCTGGGGCTCGATGCTGAACGAGGCGCAGAACGAACTGATCCTCGGCAAGTGGTGGCAGCTGACCGCCGCCGCCAGCGCCATGGCCCTGCTGGTGACGGCCTTCTCGCTGTTTGCCGATGCCTTGCGCGACGCGCTCGACCCGAAGGTGAAATGATGCTGCTCCAAGTACGCAACCTGCGCATCCGCTTCCGCACCGACAAGCGCAACACCGTCGAAGCGGTGAAGGGCGTTTCATTCGACATCCCGCACGAGCGCACGGTAGCCCTGGTGGGCGAGTCGGGCAGCGGCAAGTCGGTCAGCTCGCTGGCCATCATGGGCCTGCTGCCGCCGCACACCACGCTCATCGACCCGCACAGCAGCGTGCTGTTCGAAGGCCGCGAAGTGCTGCACCAGCCGGACGCCGCGCGGCGCGCCATGTGCGGCAGGGATATCGCGATGATCTTCCAGGAGCCGATGTCGTCGCTCAATCCGGTCTTCACCGTCGGCTTCCAGATCGGCGAAGTGCTGCGCCTGCACATGGGCATGGACCGGCGCAGCGCGCGCGCCCGCACGCTGGAGCTGCTGGCGGAAGTCGGCATTCCCGACCCGCCGGCAAAGATCGACGCCTACCCCAGCCAGATGTCGGGCGGCCAGCAGCAGCGCGTGATGATTGCCATGGCCATCGCCTGCCAGCCCAAGCTGCTGATTGCCGACGAACCGACCACGGCGCTGGACGTGACGATCCAGAAGCAGATCATGGACTTGATCGCCCGGCTGCAGAAGAAGCACCGCATGGCGGTGCTGTTCATCACGCACGACCTGGGCCTGGTGGCCGAAATCGCCGACGAGGTGATCGTCATGCGCCATGGTGAAGTGCGTGAAACCGGCCAGGCCCGCGCCGTATTCGCCGAACCGAAGGACCCGTACACGCGCGCGCTGCTGCATTGCCGCCCGTCGCTGGACGCGCGCCCATTGCGCCTGCCTGTCATCAACGACTATATGGAAGGCCGCTTCGGCGCGGCCGAAGCGCAGCCGCAACGCCAGCGCGGCAGCGCGCCGGACGACGCCATCGTGCTCGACGTGCAAGGCTTGAAAAAGAGCTTCTGGCTGCGCCAAGGCTGGTTCGGCAAGCGCGAATTCCAGGCGGTGAAGGGGGTTTCCTTCAAGCTGGCGCGCGGCAAGACGCTGGGCGTGGTGGGCGAATCGGGCAGCGGCAAGTCGACCGTCGGCCTGACCCTGCTGCGCCTGCAACAGGCCAGCGGCGGCAGGGCGCTGTTCGAGGGACGCGACCTGCTGGCGATGAGCGCCAGGGAATTCCAGCCCTACAAGCGCCGCATCCAGATCATTTTCCAGAACCCCTACGCGTCCCTCAACCCGCGCTTTACGGTCGGCCAGATCCTGCTCGAACCGATGCGGCTGCACGGCATCGGCGCCGGCGACGGGGAGCGTACGCGGATGGCGCTGGCGCTGCTGGAACGCGTCGGCTTGCCGCAACAGGCTTATCACCGCTACCCGCACGAATTTTCCGGCGGCCAGCGGCAGCGTATCGCCATCGCGCGCTGCCTCACGATGCAACCGGAAATCCTGGTGTGCGACGAATCGGTCTCGGCGCTGGACGTGTCGGTCCAGGCGCAAGTGCTGAACCTGCTGCAAGACCTGCAGGATGAATACGGGCTCGCGTATATCTTCATTTCGCACGACCTGTCGGTGGTGAAATACATCTCCGACCAGGTGATGGTAATGCACCAGGGGGAGGTGGTGGAAATGGCGGATGCCGACGACTTGTACCGCAATCCGCGCCATCCCTACACGCGCAGCCTGCTGGCGGCGATCCCGAAAGCGGCCTGACGCCGGCTTGCCCGGCCCGGGCAAAGCTGGCACACTGTCCATTCCACTGCGCCGCACGGGGCGGCGCTCCTGCCACCGGAGCGGGCCTGTGCGAACGAACAAGATTGCTTCCATCGCATTGCTGGTCAGCGTGGCGTTGACCGTCATCGTCAGCGCCGTGCTGCTGGTGTTCGCCGCCTATGCCAATGCCTCCGAGCGCGACAAGGGCTGGCATGAGCTGCAGCGCATGCTCGACGCCAGCGCCGACCAGATCGCGCTGGGCGTGGCCCTGCCGGCCTGGAACTTCGACGACAGGCAAGTGCTGTCGATCATGCGCGCCAGCATGAACCAGCGCGAATTGCATGCCGTCGTGGTGTATGGCGTCGGCAGCAAACGGGAGCACGTGGTGCAGCGCGGCGCCGGCGGCGCGCTCGAAACCGGCCAGCCCCTGGCGACGACGCCGGAAATGCTGGTGGCGCAGCGGCCCATTGTGCTGGATGGCGCCAGCTTCGGCACCGTCAAGGTGTTTGCCACCCCCTCCTATCTGCAGCAGGAGCTGCGCCAGCAGGGCCTTGCCAACCTGGCGGTGATCCTGGCGCTGGCGGCGGTCCTGGTGGCCAGCGTGTACGCCTTGCTGTGGTTCCTGATCCTGCGTCCCTTGAAGGCGGTGCGCCAGTACGTGGCCGGCGAGCCGCCGCAGAAAGCCTGGTTTTACGGCGAACTGCGCGCCCTGAACGATTCGGTGCACGCCATGTGGGGTTTGCTCGAGAGCCGCTACCACGCCATGCGCGAGAGCGAGGAACGCCTCAGCGTGGCGACGCGGGCCGCGCGCATCGGCATCTGGGATTGGGATGTGGCGCATGACGAACTGGTGCTGGACGATGAAATCATGCGCCAGTACGGCCTGTCCAGCCGGCTGGGCGGCGGCAATTACCAGGCCTGGCTGGAGTGCGTGCAGGCGGACGACCGCGAGCGTGTGCGCGCCGAAGTGGCGGCCGCGCTGAAGGGCGAGCGCGAGTTTTCGCTGCAATTCCGGGTGCGCCGGCCCGACGGCGCGCAGCGCCACCTGCGCTCGATGGCCAAATCCTTCCGTGACCAGCAGGGCAAGGTGGTGCGCCTGGTCGGGGTCAGCATCGATGTCACCGAGGCCACCGAGGTCGAGCAGGAATTGCGCCGCCACCGCAGCCATCTCGAAGACCTGGTTGCCGAGCGCACCGCCGCCCTGTCGGTGGCGGTGACCGAAGCGCAGGCAGCCAGCCGGTCCAAGGGCAGCTTCCTGTCCGCCGTCGGCCACGAATTGCGCGCGCCGCTCAATGCCGTGATCGGCTGTTCGCGCCTGATGGCGCACTCGGCAACGATGACGGAGGAGGAAAAGCGCAATATGGCCCTGATCCACCGCTCCGGCCAGCAATTGCTGACCCTGATCAACGATATCCTGGAACTGTCCAGGATGGAGGCGGGCGGCGTCACCCAGCACCGCGAAGCGGTCGATCCCGCGCAACTGCTGCGCGACGTGAGCGACATGGCCAGCGAGCGCGCGGCGCGGGCCGGGGTCGCGCTGCGGATCGAGCGCGGCGTGGTGCCGCCGGCCTTGCTGGCCGACGGCGCCAAGCTGCGGCAAGTGCTGCTCAGCCTCACCAGCTACGCGCTCAAGCAGGCGCGCGCCGGCAGCGTCACCCTGGCGCTGCAGGTGACCGCCCTGCCGGGCGCACGCCATGGCCTGGCGTTTTCCGTGCGCGATGCCGGACCGGGCTTGAACCCCGAGCAGTTGCGGCAAGCGTTCGAGCCGGCCGCCGAGGGCGCCGGGCTGGGCTTGGCGATCGCGCGCGAATACGTGCGTGCCATGGGCGGTGAGCTGGACGCCGAATCGGCGCCGGGGCAGGGCACGCAGTTCCGCTTCACCATCGAGGCGGAAGAAGCCGCTGCCGGAGCGGGCACGGCGCCCATGGCCAGCTTGCCGCAACTGGCGCCGGCCGACCGCGGGCGCCGCGTGCTGGTGGTGGGCGACAGCGTCGACAGCCGCCACCTGTTGCGCAGCCTGCTGGCCCCGGCCGGCTTCGACGTGCAGGAAGCGGCGGACGGGTTGGCAGCGCTGGACGCCATTGCCGCACTGCGGCCGGAACTGGTGCTGATGGATTGGCGCATGCCGCTGCTCGACGGGCTGGCAACGACGCGCCGCCTGCGCACCGACCACGGTTTGCCGCAACCGCGGGTGGTGATGCTGATCGATGCCGGCGTCGACGAAGCGCGCCAGCAAGCCCTGGCCGCGGGCGCCGACGACTGCCTGCGCAAGCCGGTGGAGCAGGGCAAGCTGTTCCGCGTGCTGCGGCAGCAGCTCGGCCTGCAGTATGCCGAGGGGGCCCTGCCTTAGGCGACCGATTTGCGCTACCATAGTCGCACTATGGCTAACCTCATCTCCCTGTTGCAGCAGTATGGTGTCCTGATCGTCTTTGCCGTCGTGCTGGTCGAACAGATGGGGTTACCGATTCCCGCCTATCCAATCCTGATCGTGGCCGGTGCCCTGGCGGTCGACGGCGGCACGCCGTTCCCGGTGGTACTGGGCGTGGCCATGCTGGCTTGCCTGATCAGCGACCTGTTCTGGTTCCGCGCCGGCCGCCGCTTCGGCAAGCGCATCCTCAAGCTGCTGTGCAAGATTTCCCTCTCGCCCGACTACTGCGTCAGCCAGACGGAAGACAATTTCCGCAAATGGGGGCCGAAGTCGATGGTGGTGGCCAAGTTCATCCCCGGCTTCAACACCATTGCACCGCCGATGGCCGGCGCCCTGGGCACCGGCGTGCCGACCTTCCTCGCCTTCAGCCTGCTGGGCGGCCTGCTGTGGAGCGCCACCGGCTTGAGCATCGGCGCCTATTTCCACGCCGACGTCGACAAGGTGCTAGAAGTGTTGTCCACCATGGGATCGACCGCGCTGACGGTGCTGGCGATCCTGCTCGGCCTGTTCGTGCTGGCCAAGTTCATCGAACGCCGCCGTTTCCAGAAAGCCATGCAAACCGAGCGCATCAGCATCGACGAGCTGAGGGAATTGCTCGATGCCGGCCACGACCCGGTGATGGTCGACGCCCGCAGCGCCACCGCGCAAATGCTGGAGCCGCCGGTGCCGGGCGCCTTGCTGGTCGGCTCCAGCGACCCGCTGGCGGTGATCCAATCGCTGCCGAAGGACCGCCACATCATCGTCTATTGCAGCTGCCCCAACGACGTCACCGCCGCCAAGGTCGCCAAGCAATTGCACGCCCACGGCTACAAACGCGCCAAACCGCTGCACGGCGGCCTCGACGCCTGGAACACCGCCTTCCGCGGCGAAGGCGAATCGGCCGTGGTGGCCGAAGTCACCCCCGACACCCTCACCCCCGCCGACTCCCGCCACTAAAGCCGCGCCCGAAACCCATAACCGCTCGCAATTTTGTCCACCCCGGGGTCAGGAACCAAGGTGGACATTTCTGGATGCACGGGGATTTTTTGTCCACCTGGGTTCCTGACCCCGAGGTGGACATTTTGGGCGCACGGCAATTTTTGGAGTAGTCATACTACTGCCGAATTGTCGTGGAATGTCGCATTTATAACCTAGGTTGCCGCTTCCTGTACCCAAACTACAAATAAACTCTTGCGTCACGGCTAACAAATCCCTTAGTATCAGGGCTCAACTTAACCGTTCGCACCCATGACTGCTCAGAACCACTCCGCCTCGCCTGCCGCCTTCACCAGCCCGCGCCTGCTGGCCGATGTCGGGGGCACCAATGCGCGTTTTGCGCTGGAATTGGCGCCGGGGAAGATTGAACACATCCATGTGCTGGCGGGGGCGGACTATGCCACCCTGGCCGATGCGCTGAAGGCTTACCTGGCCTTGCCGGACGTGGCCGCCGCCGCGGGGCAGGGCATCCGCCATGGCGCCATCGCGATTGCCAACCCGGTCAATGGCGATTTCGTCAAGATGACCAACCATCACTGGGAATTTTCGATCGAGGCCATGCGCCAGGCGGTCGGCTTCGACGTGCTGGTGGTGGCCAACGATTTCACCGCGCTGGCGCGTTCCTTGCCGCTGCTGGCCGACGGGCAAAAGCGCCAGGTGGGCGGCGGCACGCCGCAGGCCGGTGCGCCGCTGGGCTTGATCGGGGCCGGTACCGGTCTCGGCGTGTCGGGCTTGATTCCATCGGCGTCGGGCTGGACGGCGCTGTTGAGCGAAGGCGGCCATGTGACCTTCTCGCCGATGAACCCGGAAGAGGTGGCGATCCTGCAGTACGCCTGGACTGAATTCCCGCACGTGTCGGCCGAGCGCCTGTTGTCGGGTGTGGGCATCGAACTGATCTACCGCGCCCTGGTGGCGCAGCGCGGCGCCGCCGAGCCGCTGCTGTCGGCGCCGGAAATCGCGCGCCGCGCGCTGGTGGGCGATTGCCCCCTGTGCGACGACGTGATCGAGCATTTCTGCACCATGCTCGGCACCATCGCCGGCAACCTCGGGGTGACCCTGGGGGCGACGGGCGGCATCTATATTGGGGGCGGCATCGTGCCGCGCCTGGGCGAGCGTTTCGACCGCTCCGGTTTCCGCGCCCGCTTTGAACAGAAGGGCCGTTTCCGCAACTACCTGGCGGCGATCCCGACCTACGTGATCACGGCCGAGTACCCGGCTTTTGTTGGCGTTTCGGCCATCCTGGCTGAGCGCATGGCGGGCTGATCGCCGTAACCGGACGCAGGCTTTTTGCACTTTTCCCGGTTTTATCGGGTACAATTGATCAAGTTGGATGAAGCGGCGCCCGTCGCCCGCCTTGTTTTCGCCCTGAAAACGCTCTCCACCTGAGACGCTCGCCCTGGCGCGCAGTGGTCCGGCGCCCCCTTATAAGTTTCACAACCAACTTGTAGTGTATGGATAATGTAGAGGCTAAGAAAGTCCTCGAAGCTGCGCTGCTTTGCGCCCGTGAACCCTTATCGATCCACAGCCTGAAAAAGCTGTACGTCGAAACCGACGACCAGGGCAATCCGCTTGGTGTGGGTGTCGGCGCCGATACGATCAAGGAATTGTTGGAAGAATTGCGCCAGGATTGGCAAGGGCGCGGCATTGAAGTGGTCAGCCTGTCGAGCGGCTGGCGCTTCCAGAGCCGGCCCGAAATGAAGATGTACCTGGATCGCCTGAATCCGGAAAAGCCGCAAAAGTATTCGCGCGCCACCCTGGAAACGCTGGCCATCATCGCTTACCGCCAGCCCGTGACGCGCGGCGATATCGAGGAAATCCGCGGCGTCGCGGTGAATTCGCAGACGATCAAGATGCTGGAAGACCGCGGCTGGGTCGACACCGTCGGCTACCGCGACGTACTGGGCCGCCCGGCCTTGCTGGGCACCACCAAGCAGTTCCTGGACGACCTGGGGCTGGAATCGCTGTCGCAACTGCCGCCATTGCAGCAGATCAGCGATACGCAGGATGACAATCCGCTGGAAGTGCTGGAGGCCAGGCTGACAGAGAACTTCGAAAAGGCGGCACACGAAGCACAAGCAGCACACGAGAATGAGGCGACGCCGGACGAGGCGCCGTCGGTAACAGACGACCCGGCGCCCGAAAACGTCGAGCCCTTAGCAGAAACGAATAATGAACAAGCCTGATAACACCCCAGAGACCGGCACCCCTGCCGCCGCCGCCGAGGCGCCTGCCAAGCCCAAGCGCCGCACCAAAGCCCAGATCGAGGCCGATAATGCTGCCGCCGCGGCGGCCGGCGAAACGCCCAAGCCGAAGCGCCGCAGCAAGGCGGCCGTGGCGGCCGAAGCCGTAGCCGGCGATGCGCCTGCTGCCAGCGCCGAGGCGGCCCCGGCCAAGAAACCGCGCGCGAAAAAGGCCGTGGCCGCGGAAGCGGCACCGGTTGCGGAGGCGGCGCCTGCCGCGCCGGCCCCTGAGGCGGCGGCGCCGGCAACCGAGGGCGGCGACAGCCAGGGCAAGGAGCGTGGCCGTGCGCCGCGCGGCCCGCGCCAGATGCGCGAACAGCGCGCACTGCGCCAGGCTGAGAAAGCTGCCGTGGCTGCGGCGGTGGCCGCCGAATCGGCCGGCGCGCCGGCCGAAGGCACGGCGAATGCGGGGAGCGCAGCGGCGGGCGCCGAAGGCGGCGAGGGCGCGAGCCCATGGCCAGCCGCGGTCCCTGCCGAAAAGCGCCACGACCGCAAGCACAAGAACAAGAAGGGCAAGCACGGCAAGCAGGCGCACGGCGAGGGCCATGGCGGCCAGGGCGCGCCAGCAGGCGAAGGCGGCCAGGCTGGCGGCCAGGGCCAGGGCAAAGGCGGCCAGGGCAAGCAGCGCGTGCCGGGCGCCTTCGGCAACAAGATGAAGGCCAAGGACAAGTCGTCCGAAGCCGATGCCGTATTCTCCTTTGTGACGTCGGACGCATTCGACCGCGAAGAGGGCGGCTCCGGCAAGCCTGCCGCCAAGGCGCGCCGCGACCTGACGGCGGAAGACGATGCGCCCAAGCTGCACAAAGTGTTGGCGGAAGCGGGCATGGGTTCGCGCCGCGACATGGAAGAACTGATCATTGCCGGGCGCGTGTCGGTGAACGGCGAGCCGGCCCACATTGGCCAGCGCATCCTGCCGACCGATGCGGTGCGCATCAACGGCAAACTGGTGCAGCGCAAGGTTTCGAAGAAGCCGCCGCGCGTGCTGGTCTACCACAAGCCGGCCGGCGAAATCGTCTCGCATGACGACCCGGATGGCCGTCCATCGGTGTTCGACCGCCTGCCGGCCATGAAGACCGGCAAATGGCTGGCCGTGGGCCGCCTGGACTTCAATACCGAAGGCTTGCTGCTGTTTACCACGTCCGGTGACCTGGCCAACCGCCTGATGCACCCGCGCTACAACATCGACCGCGAATACGCGGTGCGCACGCTGGGTGAGCTGGAGGAAGGCATGCGCCAGAAACTGCTGGCCGGCGTCGAGCTGGAAGACGGCATGGCGCAATTCACCAAGATCGCCGATGGCGGCGGCGAAGGCGTCAACAAGTGGTACCGCGTGGTGATCGGCGAGGGCCGCAACCGCGAGGTGCGCCGCA
>CBFGQI010000044.1:0-35347 GCA_965650885.1 uncultured Oxalobacteraceae bacterium | reverse complement strand
TTTGCGCTGCGCGCAGCGCAAAATGTCCGGTTGCCAGAGCTGACCCCGACTTTCAAAAAAAAAGCGCCCCGGGAAGGGGCGCTCGTGTGCTTACGGCGATTGCCGGATTTACTTGGCGCTCATCAGTGCCACGGTGGTGTCCAGCATGCGGTTGCTGAAGCCCCACTCGTTGTCGTACCAGGACGATACCTTCACCAGGCGGCCCGACACCTTGGTCAGGGTGGCGTCGAAGTTCGACGATGCCGGGTTGTGGTTGAAGTCCACCGACACCAGCGGTTCGGTGTTGTAGGTCAGCACGCCCTTCAGCGCGCCTTCCGACGCTTCCTTCATGATCTTGTTGATTTCTTCAACAGTGGTGTCGCGCTTGGCGATGAAGGACAGGTCGACGATCGACACATTGATGGTCGGCACGCGGATCGCATAGCCATCCAGCTTGCCGTTCAGCTCAGGCAGCACCAGGCCCACCGCTGCGGCGGCGCCGGTCTTGGTCGGGATCATGGACTGGGTGGCGGAACGGGCGCGGCGCAGGTCTTCGTGCATCACGTCGGTCAGCACCTGGTCGTTGGTGTAAGCGTGCACGGTGGTCATCAGGCCGGTTTCCAGGCCGATGGCGTCGTGCAGTGGCTTGACCAGCGGGGCCAGGCAGTTGGTGGTGCAGGAGGCGTTGGAGATCACGGTGTCGGTCGACTTCAGCACGTGCTGGTTCACGCCGTACACGATGGTCGCGTCGACATCCTTGCCGCCTGGGGCGGAGATGATCACTTTCTTGGCGCCGCCCTTCAGGTGGGCCGATGCCTTTTCCTTGGTGGTGAAGAAGCCGGTGCACTCCAGCACCACGTCCACGCCCAGCTCGCCCCATGGGATTTCAGCCGGGTTGCGCTGTGCGAACACGCGGATCTTGTCGCCGTTCACGATCATGTTGTCGCCTTCCACCGTCACGGTGCCAGGGAACTTGCCGTGGGCGGTGTCGTAGCGGGTCAGGTGGGCGTTCGACTCGGCGTTGCCCAGGTCGTTAATCGCCACAATCTGGATGTCCTGCTTCTTGCCGCCTTCGTAGAAAGCGCGCAGGACATTGCGGCCGATACGGCCATAACCGTTGATTGCTACTTTGATCGTCATGCTGTTTGCTCCTGATGATAAGAATTAGATGACTGCTTTGACTTTCGCTACGACGTTTTCGACGGTGAAGCCGAAGTGCTTGAACAGCACGCCGGCCGGTGCGGATTCGCCGAAGGTGTCGATACCGACCACCGCGCCTTCCAGGCCGACATACTTGTACCAGAAGGCGGTCACGCCTGCTTCGATCGCCACGCGTGGCAGGCCCTTGGTCAGCACGGATGCCTTGTAGGCAGCGTCCTGGCGGTCGAACACGTCGGTCGACGGCATGGAGACCACGCGTACCGGGGTGCCGGCGGCCTTCAGTTCGGCGGCGGCTTTCATGGCCAGTTCCACTTCGGAACCGGTGGCGATAATGATGGCCTTGGCGCCGGCTTCGTCGGACAGCACGTAGCCGCCTTTGGCGATATTGGCGATCTTGTCGGCGGAGCGCTCGATGAACGGCAGGTTCTGGCGCGAGAAGATCAGGGTCGACGGGCCGTCGGCGCGCTTCACGGATTCGCCCCACGCCACCATCGATTCGACGGTGTCGGCCGGACGCCAGTTGTCCAGGTTGGGGATCAGGCGCAGCGAGGAAACGTGCTCCACCGACTGGTGGGTCGGGCCGTCTTCGCCCAGGCCGATCGAGTCGTGGGTGAACACGAACAGGGAACGCTGCTTCATCAGCGCGGCCATGCGGATGGCGTTGCGGCTGTAGTCGGCAAAGGTCAGGAAGGTGGCGCCGAACGGGATGTAGCCGCCGTGCAGGGCGACACCGTTCATGATGGCGGACATGCCGAATTCGCGCACGCCATAATTGATATGGTTGCCCGGCACGCCGGAACGCACGGCGATGCATTCCTTCCAGTTGGTCAGGTTGGAGCCGGTCAGGTCGGCCGAGCCGCCCAGGAATTCCGGCAGCACCGGTGCCAGCGCCTGGATCGCATTCTGCGATGCCTTGCGGGTGGCGATGGTTTCCTTCCTCTCGACGGTGGCGGCGATGGCAGCCTGCAGGGTCGCGTCGAAGTTGCCTGGCAGTTCGCCCTTCATGCGGCGGGTCAGTTCGGACGCTTCGGCCGGATAGGCAGCGGCGTACTTGGCGAACATTTCGTTCCATTCGCCTTCGAATTTCTCGCCCTGCGCCTTGAAGTCCCATGCTTCCTTGACGTCGTGCGGCACGTCGAACGGCTCGGCGCCCCAGGAAATATATTCGCGCACTGCGGCGATTTCCTTGTCGCCCAGCGGTGCGCCGTGCACCTTGTCGCCGCCCTGCAGGTTAGGCGAACCCTTGCCGATGATGGTCTTGCAGCAGATCAGGGTCGGCTTGTCGGATTTCTTGGCTTGCTCGATGGCGGCGGAGACGGCTGCCACGTCGTGGCCGTCCACGCTGCGGATCACGTTCCAGCCGTAGGCTTCGAAACGCTTCGGGGTGTCGTCGGTGAACCAGCCTTCGACCTTGCCGTCGATGGAGATGCCGTTGTCGTCGTACAGGGCGATCAGCTTTTTCAGGCCCAGGGTGCCGGCCAGCGAGCACACTTCGTGCGAGATGCCTTCCATCAGGCAGCCGTCGCCGATGAAGGCGTAGGTGTAGTGGTCGACCACGTCGAAGCCAGGCTTGTTGAATTCGGAAGCCAGCAGCCATTCAGCCAGCGCCATGCCGACCGCGTTGGCGATGCCCTGGCCCAGCGGGCCGGTGGTGGTCTCCACGCCTGGGGTGATGTCGACTTCAGGGTGGCCCGGGGTCTTGGAATGGAGCTGGCGGAAGTTCTTGATCTCTTCCATGGTCAGGTCGTAACCCGACAGGTGCAGCAGCGCGTAGTGCAGCATCGAGCCGTGGCCGTTGGACAGCAGGAAGCGGTCGCGGTTGACCCAGGCTGGGTTGGTCGGGTTGTGGCGGTGGTGGCCGCTCCACAGTGCTACGGCGATCTCAGCCATGCCCATCGGCATGCCTGGGTGGCCGGAATTGGCCTTCTGAACAGCGTCCATCGCCAGCGCACGGATCGCGTTGGCCATTTTGGTAAAGGGGAGCGAAGTTTTCATCGTATATCGAGGAAGGTTGGAATCTGGTGCACTGCGGCAGGCGCCGCCTTAGGAACCCGATATTTTACCAGAGCGTGACACCAACGCTTAAAATTGGTGCATTTCAATCTTTCCGAAGTGACCATATGCCCCGTTTCCACGTGCCACAGGCCCTTGCTGCAGGCCAGCAACTGGAGCTGCCCGCCGATGTTGCCCACCATGTCAACGTGGTGCGCATGGCGCCGGGCGACACGCTGACCCTGTTCAATGGCGATGGCGGCGAGTATATGGCAGTGTTAACAGAAGTGCAAAAGAAAAAGGCGTGGGCCGAAGTCAAAGCCTTCGACCCACGCGAAGCCGAGTCGCCATTCGCCCTCACGCTGGCCCAGGCCCTGCCCGAGGGCAGCAAGATGGACTGGATCATCGAAAAAGCGGTGGAACTCGGGGTGGTGGCCATCCAGCCCTTGGCCGCGCGGCGCTGCGTGGTGCGGCTGTCGGCGGAGCGGGCGGAGAAAAAGCTGGAACATTGGAACGGGATCGTGGTGTCGGCTTCCGAGCAGTGCGGGCGCAACCGGCTGGCATCGGTGGCCATGCCGGTCGAGTTCCGCGAGTGGATCGGGCAGCAGGATTTGCATCGGCGCGTGATCCTGACGCCGCGCGCTTCCGAATCGCTGGCCGATTGGGCAAGGCACCAGCCGCCGCAGGCACTCAGCATCGTGGTCGGGCCGGAAGGCGGCTTTTCCGATGAGGAGGAGGCTGAGGCGCTGCGGCATGGGGCCTTGCCTCTGTCGATCGGCCCCCGGGTGCTGCGCACGGAGACGGCGGCGCTGGCGGCAGTGTCGATTCTTTCCGCCGCCTGGGGCGGCATTTAAAACCGGCAAACCTGCACACCGGGGTCAGACCCTTGGGTCTGACCCCGCCCTACCGGTTTTAAAACTTATACCCCGCCACCACATACAACTGGCGCCCCAACGGATCGGTATAACGCCCGTCATACCCCAGCTGGTTGCCGCCACCGGCGATGCGCTGCGAGAACGGCGGCTCACGGTCGAACAGGTTCTTGATGCCACCGGTCAAAGTCAGGTTGGCATTGACCTTGAAGCGCGTCTGCCAATCCCACACCAGGTAATCCTTCACCTTGCGCTCCAGCGCCACGAAGTTGCCCGCCTCATCGCGCACCGCGAAGTTGCTGGCCGCAATCGGCATATCCTGGTACCCCGACTTGTACACCCCGGTCAGCGAGTGCGACAGGCGGTCCGACTGCTTCCAGCCCATCTGCAGCTTGCTGATCCAGCGGAAGGTCACCGAGTTATACGAATCGAAGCGCCCCACGCTGTTTTCCACCGGATCGGTCGGCAGTGTCTGGAAGTCCGCCTTCATCATATAGGTGCCGGTCCAGTGGAAGTTCAGTTTGCCCATCCGGTAGGTGTGGTCCCAGTCGATACCGCGGTAGTGCGACTTGGCCAGGTTGAACGGCGTCAGCGAAGCGGCCAGCACGTTTTCCTTCTGGATCGGGTCGTAGTACGACACGAACAGGCCCATGTACTTCGCCGGATTGGTGAACACTTCATTCTCAGGCAATTCGGAAATCTGGTCCTTGATCTTCACGTCCCACAGATCCAGGCCCAGCGACAGGTTCTTGCTCGGCTCGATGCGCAAGCCGATCGAAGCCTGCTTCGACGTTTCCGGCTTCAGACCGGCAGCTCCGCTATACGGGTTGCCGCCGCCCAGCAGGTTGTATTCCTTGATGCCATCGCACAGCGGCAACAGCGGCCCGGAGGTGATCGGGCAAGGATGGGCATTGGCCACGCCGCCGCCCTGCAAAGGGTTGGTGATGTCGGTCAGGACCGGCGCCTTGAAACCAGTGCCGTAGGAAGCGCGCACCAGCGTGCTGTCCGCCGGGCGCCATGCCGCCGCCAGCTTGTAGGTCGTCTTGCTTGCTTCATTACCCTTGATGGCTGGCGCCACCAGGTTGCCGGCGGAGTCGAAGTTCATCTTGTCCTTCACCGCGTCGTAGCTGTCGTAGCGCACGTCGCCGGTCAGCTCCAAGCCCTTCACCACCGGCACCACCAGCTCGGCAAATGCGCCCCAGTTCTTGCGCGAGGCGTCAGTCGGGAACGACCCCTGGATGCCGCCGATCGGACTGTCGGTGAAGTTGGGCTGCAGGCTGTTGGGCCCCATGGTGATGGCGCTCGGATCGTAGACGTACTTCTGGCGCATGAGGTCGCCGCCCAGCGCCAGCATGGCCGCGCCGCCCGGCGCATTGAACACTTCGCGCGAGCCGCGCAGGTTCAGCACATTGATGCTGGAACGCGTTTCGTCGAGCTGCTGGTGCAGCACGGCGGAGGCCAGCGCTGCGCGGGTTTCGGCAGTCGGCACGATGAAGGGGTTGTAGGTGCCGGCCGCCATCAACGCATCCAGTTTGTCGCTGGAGGTATAGCCCGCGACAGCATGGTCGGCAGCGGTGCTTTCGGAGTGGGTATAAGCCGCTTCCATGTCCCAGCCCCATTGCGTGCCGCGCACGCCGAAGGCCAGGTGCTTGGCGTCGGTCTTCCAGTCGTCGGTACGCCCGCCCGCGTCCACCAGGCGCAGTGCCAGGGTGGCGGAGTTGACCGACGCCGGATCGATGCCCAGCTTGCCGAGGGCCGGCACCACGTGCGCCTGGTAGAGCGGAGAGTTGATGTTCAGCGACAGCGGCTGTGCCGGCGGCGCGTAGCGCGCGGTGCTGGTGAACTTGGAGTACAGGCCTTCGGCGAAGAAGGTCCAGTCGCCGCCCAGCTTGATGTTGGTGGAACCGAACAGGCCGTCGCGCTTCATTTCCGGCAGCAGTTCGACCACGGCGCCATAGTTGTACAGGCAGCGGTTGCCGACCTGGAACGTGTTGGCCGCGCCGCACTTGCCAGTGGTGAGCAGGCTTGGGTTGAAGGACGGGTTACCGTTGGCGGTGCGCACGGTGACGTTGCCTGGAATCGAATTGCCGGACAACTGGTACAAGGAGTAGCGCTTGCCGTTTTCTTCGAAGTCGTGCACGCCGCCCGGCGCGGCGAAGCGGCGGTCGCTGGCATTCAGCTCTTTCTGCGTGTCGTGGCTATACGCCAGCAACACGTTGAAGCCATCCTGTTCGAGGTCGCCGAAGCCCTTGGAGAAGGCAACGTTGCTGCTGGCGCCGGCACTGCCCTTGGTCGGGCGGTTGTAGGTCAGCTCGATATTGGCGTCGGTCTGGTTCTTCTTCAGGATGAAGTTGACGACACCGGCAATCGCATCGGAGCCATACAGCGCGGACGCGCCGTCGGTCAGGATTTCCACGCGCTCGACCGCCGCCAGCGGGATCGACGCCAGGTTGACGGCGGAGCCGGAGCTATATGGCGCGATGCGGCGGCCATTCAGCAGCACCAGGGTATAGCCGGAGCCGATCGCGTGCACCGACGCGGTCTGCACACCGCCGCCGCCGCCGTTGATCGACGTCGAGGCGGTCACGAAGCCCTGCATCGAAGGCAGCGTGGCGACCAGGTCGGCCACGGTATTGGCGCCGGTCTGCTCGATCTGCTGCTTCGACAGGGTTTGCACCGGCAGCGCGCCTTCGATGGCAACGCGCTTGATGGCCGAACCGGTGATTTCTACACGCTGGATATTCTCCTCAGCCCAGGCCGGTTGGGCAGCGATGCCCAGGCCAGCAATAAACATCAGCCGCACTGAACGCGACAGGATGGTTTCTCTCATCATCATTTCCTCTTTGACTCTCTGTTTTTTGTACTAACCGCGGATGCGGCAATCAATCAAAACATGTCAATTTGGTAATGACAATTGCAATTGTTCAGTTGTGCAGAAGTCGACAGGAAAGTACCTAGGATTTGCCCAGCCCATATGGCGCGCTTGCGACGAACGAAAGTGGGCGAGCGCACCGGCTTTCGCCGGCTCTCGATCGAGAGGCTGCGCACGCCCAGCGACTCGATGTGGCGGTAAAACAAGCCCCGGGAAACCAGGGCAGCCCCCACTTCAAAAAAAAACCCGCTGCTTGCGCAGCGGGTTTTTCGGACAACCAGGCTTTGATTAGAAGCGGTAGTTGTATTCCGCGGTCAGTTTCACCGAGCGTGGCGCGGTGTAGCTGAGCACGCCACCGTAGTTGGCGTTGACGGTGGTTGCCGAGTCGGTGTTGTACTGTTCGGTCATGTTCTGCGCGATCTGGCGGTTGAACACGTTGAACACGTCAACCTTCAGGCTCAGGCCCTTCACGTACGCTGGGCTATAGCCGAAGTTCAGGTCCAGGCGGTTATCCCAAGGCATACGGCCGCGGGAGCCACGTGGTGCCGGCTTGCCATCGCAGAAGAAGAACGAGGAGTTGTAGCCGGCTGCCGGGTTGTCGACACCGTAGCTGTCCGGCAGGTTACCGATGCAGTTCTTCGGACGGCCGGAGGACAGCAGGAAGTTGGCGCCGATATTGATTTCCGGAGTCAGCTGATAGAAGCCGTAAGCCTTGATCTGATGCTTGCGATCGTTCGGCAGCAGGCCGTCGGAGTACAGCGACAGTTCCGGATGATCGAACACGGCGGTGGTTGCCACGTCAGCCTGGCCCGAATCGGAACGGGTCTGGCCTTCGGTGTTACCGGCGTTGCGCGACAGGGTGTAGTTGATGCGGCCGTACCAGCCGTTGCGCAGTGGATGCTCAGCATACAGGTCCAGTGCGGTGTAGGTACGCTTCACTTTCGGGAAGCCCAGTTCCGCGGCAGTCAGGTTCACCTTGGTCAGGCGGCCGTCGCCGGCGAAGTCGATCATGAACTCGTTGTCTTCGCCTGGGTTGAACAGCGCGCATGGGAAGGCGTAGTGCGAAGCGTCCACACCGTTGCGGGCAGCCCAGGCGTCGAATGGACGCTGGTCGCAAGTATCGTCGATGGTCGAACGCAGCTTACGGTAGGTCAGCTTGGCGCCGAAGTTCAGGTCAGGCGAGTGGGCACGCTCGAAACCAGCAATCAGTTCGTCCTGGTACAGGGCCTTCATGTTTTGCGCGGCAACGGTGCGCGGATCCTTGGCTTGGCCGAACTCGTTGTTGGTGGAGGTCACGCCGCTCAGCGGTACCAGGCCGGTTGGCGATGCATTGTTTGGATCGGTACCGGTGTAGGTGAAGTACTCGCGGGTGAACAGCGACGAACCCGCGGCGCGCACGGCGACGTTGGTCGGCATCTGCAGGTGGTAGCGGCCCAGGTTACCGAACACCTTCATCGAGTTGTCGCCATACATATCCCAGGTCGCACCCAGGCGCGGTGCCAACTGGTGGCGCTGCGAAACATAGGCCAGCTTGTCGCCGTTATAGTTGGTGAACTGCTCGTTACGCAGGCCTGCCTTGATCAGCACGTTCTTGGTGACTTGCCACGCATCTTCGATGTATTGCGCTGCCTGCTCCACGGACGGGGTCGATACGCCGGAGAACACGACGCGCTGCACATAGTAGCCTTGTGCGCCCAGGCCGCCGTTGGAAGCTGGCGCGGCAATGCCGGCGCCCAGCGAAACGGTTGGCGTGGTGGTACGGCCATACTGCCAGGTGAAACCACCCGCGCGGCTGGTACCGGCTTTCGACTTGATGTCGTTCTTGTCGGCACCTACGCGGATGGTGTGGTCGCCCGCCTTCCACTGCAGGTTGACGGCCATCACGTCCTGCTCGTCGAACGCGCCCGGGGTCAGGATGTTGCCGGTGGTGCGCTGCTGGGAGTTGACGTAGTTAAAGCCTGGCACACGGGTGTTGGCCGCTGCCGTCACCTGAGGGATGTTCGGGTTGTAGTTCAGCGGGGTGAACACGTGCTCGGTCATGCTGTTGCCGATCATCGCGGTCAGCGTGACGTCGTCGGACAGGTTGCCGGTATAGTTCAGGATCTTCAGTTCAGCACCGACGCGGGCTGCGATCGGGGTCGGACCGTAGCTTTCGTAGTAGGCGCCGCCGTTCACGGTGGTGCCGTGGGTCAGCGGGGCCAGGCCTTCGGCGTTGGTGGTGCTGCCATAGTTGAACGCGTAATACTTGCGGTCCTGCTTCGGCTTGTCGTCGATATAGGTCGCTTCGAGTCGGTGGTTATCGTTGATGTTCCAGTCGATCTTCACCAGGGATCGGCCGATGCGGTCTTGCACATCCTGCCAGCCGGTGGTCGATGCCGCGGCGCTGTCGGCGAAGACGCGGGTACCTTCCCAGTCGCGGCGGGTGCGCTCGACGTTCGTGTACAGGAACAGGGTGTCCTTGATCAGCGGGCCGCTTACGTACAGGTTGCCGATCTTGCGGTCCATCTTGTCGCTGGCGTTGTACTGGTAAATCTGGCCGTCGGTCCCGGCGTTTTCAGCTGCGCCAGTCTTCGGGTAGTACAGGTTTTTCGGAGTCGAACGCAGCGAATCCGGTTCCCAGCTCATGCTGCCGCCGACTTCCCAGTTGTTGGAACCGCGCTTGGTCGAGATATTGACCACACCACCGGTGGAACGGCCGAATTCTGCGCCGAAGCCGCCGGTCAGGACCTGGGCCTGGGCGATGGCGCCAAATGGCAGTTCGGACGCGCCCACCTGGAACAGCACGTTAGTGATCGGGAAACCGTTGATGTAGAACGCGTTCTCGGATGCTGCCGAACCGCCGAAGGAAGGCGCATTGGCGTCGCCGTAACGGGAGTCGCCGCGGGTGGTGTTCGGTGCCAGCTGGATGATCGATGCCACGGTCGGGGTCACTGGCAGCTTGGCCAGTTCGCGCGCGGTGAAGGTGGCGCCGCTATTGGTGTTGGAGACGTCGATACGGCTGCGGGTGCCGGTAATTTGCACCTTGGCAATTGCGCTGCTGGTGAAGGAAGCGTCGGTACCCTGGCCAACGTTCACCTGGATTTCGGTGGAGTTGACGACTTTGCCGTCGCGTACCAGGTCAACCTTGTACACGCCCACCGGCAGTGCGCTGAGTTGGTAACGGCCATTCGCTTCCGGCGTTACGGTACGCTTCAGGCCAGTTTCCTTGTTCGAAACGACGACCGAGGCGCCGGCCGGCGAATCCACTTGACCATAAATATTACCGGAGACATTCGACTGCGCCATGGCTGGTTCGACCATGGCAACCGTCAGTGCGGCAGTGCTAAACGCCAGCGCGAGGGCTCGCGCGATCACAGTTTTTCTCAACATTTTCAGTTCCTAAAGTAAGCAGGTTTTCGACACGCGCCCGATGGATCGCACCAGCCGCTGCCGTTGTCAGCATTGATTATTGTTTTGTCCCGACTACTACCAAGGTGTTCCCTCGCAGTATTGCGAGCGCTGGATCATTTAAAGGTAAATTAATCCGGCACTGTATGGAATCACGCCCAATACAATTTAGTCAATGAATAAGCGTCATATATTATTAAAACACAACACTAAGAAGCTGAGTGTTAAATTAAGATCGCTGCAGATGGGAGATTTTAGTGACAATTGATGAGAATCAATTGGGGCCGACAGGAATTTGGCGAGGTTTAACTTTGCCGGCGATGCAGAATTAAGCGCATTAATTCATGCAAATTCTGAATTAAGTTTTCCGCGCGGGCGGAATTAATTTAAAAATAACTTGCGCACCATGTTGGCGCATGTCCTGCGTGCAACTATCGCACCCCTCGAATTAAAAGTACAGCAATAGGGCCCCGCCGCTTGGCTGGCGCAGATGCAAGCGTTGCGTTTATACAACCAAGGAAAGCGGGTAGAATGTCTCCTTTGGGCCCGTTGCGCGCCCCATCCTGACGAGAAAGACCACCATGTTGCGACTGAACGAAATCAAGCTCCCGCTCAACCATGAGGAACCGGAACTGGCCAAGGCCATCCTGGCCCGCCTGCAGATTTCGCCGGAGCAAATGCTGGCCTTTACCGTCTACAAGCGCAGCTACGATGCGCGCAAAAAAGCCAACATCTTCCTGATCTATTCGGTCGACGTGGAAACCACTGACGATGCCGGCATCCTGGCGCGCCGCGCCGACGACAAGCATCTGATGCCGGCGCCGGACATGGCCTACACATTCGTGGCCCATGGCGTGAATGCCGACGGCAAGCAGCCGCGGCCGGTGGTCATCGGCATGGGGCCTTGCGGCCTGTTCGCCGCCCTGATCCTGGCACAGATGGGGCTGAAGCCCATCGTCCTGGAGCGCGGCAAGACCGTGCGCGAGCGCACCAAGGATACCTTCGGCTTCTGGCGCAAGCGCCAGCTCAACCCGGAATCGAACGTGCAATTCGGTGAAGGCGGCGCCGGTACCTTCTCGGACGGCAAGCTGTACAGCCAGATCAGCGATCCCAAGCACTATGGGCGCAAGGTGCTGACCGAGTTCGTCAAGTCCGGCGCGCCGGAAGAAATCATTTACGTCAGCAAGCCGCACATCGGCACCTTCCGCCTGGTGAAGATGGTGGAGAACATGCGCGAGGAAATCCAGGCCCTGGGCGGTGAGATCCGCTTCGAACAGCGCGTGACCGATTTCGATATCCGCGAAGAAAACGGCGTGCGCCAGATGCGCGGCCTGCACCTGGCCAGCGGCGAATATCTCGAAGCCACCCACGTGGTGCTGGCCATCGGCCACAGCTCGCGCGACACGTTCGAAAAACTGTATGAGCGCGGCGTTTATGTGGAGGCGAAGCCGTTCTCGATCGGTTTCCGGGTCGAGCACCCGCAATCGCTGATCGACCAGTGCCGCTTTGGCCCGAATGCCGGCCACCCGATCCTGGGCGCGGCCGACTACAAGCTGGTGCACCATGCCAGCAATGGCCGCGCGGTGTACAGCTTCTGCATGTGCCCGGGCGGCACGGTGGTGGCGGCGGCCTCGGAACCGGGTCGCGTGGTGACCAACGGCATGTCGCAATACTCGCGCGCCGAACGCAATGCCAATAGCGCCATCGTGGTGTCGATCAGCCCGGAACAGGATTACCCTGGCCATCCGCTGGCAGGCATCGCCCTGCAGCGCGAACTGGAAGAAAAGGCTTACCAGCTGGGCGGCGCCAACTACAATGCGCCGGGCCAGTTGATGGGCGACTTCGTGGCGGGCCGTCCGTCCACCGAACTGGGCGGTGTGACCCCTTCGTTCAAACCGGGCGTCACACTGACCGACCTGGCCACCATCCTGCCCGATTACGCGGTCGTGGCCTTGCGCGAAGCCTTCCCGGCCTTCGACAAGCAGGTCAAGGGTTACTTCAAGCACGATGCCGTGCTGACCGGCCTCGAGACGCGCACCTCCTCGCCGATCCGCATCAAGCGCAACAACGACGACCTGCAAAGCCTGAACACGCGCGGCCTGTTCCCGGCGGGCGAAGGCGCGGGTTATGCGGGCGGCATCCTGTCGGCCGGGGTGGATGGCATCAAGGTGGCGGAAGCGGTGGCCCTGTCCATGCAGGCGGCGCAGCGCTAAGCGCTGCCGCCCCTCAGGCCGCGCCCTGGCCGGGCGCCGGCCCCTTGACTTCAAACGGCATATGCAAGTGGAAGCGGCAGCCCGCCCCGGGCTCGCTGTGCACGTCCACCGTGCCGCCCATTTGCTGCATGATCGTATACACGATGTGCATGCCGAGCCCCGAACCGCCCTGCCCGCGCTTGGTGGTGAAGAAGGGCTCGAAAATCCGCTCGCGCACGCCCGGCGCCAAGCCGACGCCGTAGTCGATGAAATCCATGTCCAGCCAGCCGCCCTCGACGCTGGCGCGCACTGCCACCTTGCCGCCCGTACCTGCCGGATAAGCGTGGCGCGCCGCATTCATCAACAGGTTGGACAGCACTTGCGAGAATTTGCCGGGCGGCAAGCGCGGCCGCAACAGGTGGTCGATGTCCACTTCCACCTGGATGCCGGCCTTGCGCAGTTCCGGGCTGTGCGCCGACACCACGCCCTGCACGTAATCCTTCAGCGCCAGGGTGCTGACGTGCTCGGTGCCCTGGTCGACCGCCAGCTGCTTGAAGTTGCCGATCAAGTCCGCCGCGCGGTGCAGGTTTTGCTCGATCAGGGCGGCCGCATCGTTCAGGCGCGCGGCCAGGTTGACCAGGTCCGAGCGGCTGACCTTGGGCGCCTCCAGAACCTGCACCAGCTGCGCCGTATAGCTGCTCATGGCCGACGCCGCCGTCAGCGCCACGCCCACCGGGGTATTCACTTCATGCGCCACGCCGGCCACCAGCGAACCCAGGGCCGCCAGCTTTTCCTGCTCCACCAGGGTGGCCTGGGCCGCGCGCAAGGCTTCCGTGCGGCGTTCCACTTTCTCTTCCAGGAGGTGCTCGCGGTCCTGGTGCTGCAATTCGGCCGCCGCGCGCGCGGTGAAGATCGATAACAGCGACAGCGCCAGCAAGCGCTTGTTCTCGTCGATCGGCTTGGTATCGATGGCGGACAGGATGCCCAGCGTCTGCCCCTCGGCCCCAACCATCGGCATGCCCACATAGCTTTCCGCCTTCATGTCCACCAGCAGGGTATCGAGCGGGTAGTCCTGCTGGATGCCGCTGCCGTGGAAGCACATGGTCTGGCAGGTCACATCCTGGCAAGGCGTGTGCTCCAGGCTGTACTCCATATTCGGCAGGAAGTCATCGCCGCCCCATACCGACAGCGTCCGGATCCCTTCCTTGCCGTCCGGCAGGGTGATCATGCGGCCGGCGATCACGTACGTCACCTCCAGCGCCGCCGCCAGATCGCGCACCAGGACGCGGAAGAATTCGTCGCCGCGTGCGCGCGCGGTGGCATCGGTGATCGAGCGCAATGCCGCTTCGGCCAGGATGCGTGCGTCATTGGCGTCGAACAATTCCATGGCAGGCTCCTATTGCGGTGGATGGCGCCGGTAAAGGTCTTGCAGGTAGTCCTGGTGCTGCAGCAGCAGGCTGGCCAGCGCCGGGTCGAAGCGGCTGCCGCTGCCCTCGCGCACTTCGTCCAGCGCATGCTCCAGGCTATGGGCCGGGCGATAGCAGCGCGGACTCACCATGGCGTCGACGAAATCCGCCAGCGCCGTGATGCGCGCCGCCAGGCTGATCTTCGCGCCGTGCAAGCCTTGCGGATACCCGGCGCCGTCCCAGCGTTCATGATGCTCATGCGCGATGCGCGCCGCCAGCTGCAACACCGGCTGCCGGGAAGCGGACAGCATATGCCAGCCGATATCGCTGTGGCCCTGCATGCGGGCGCGCTGCTCGGCGTCCAGCGGACCTGGCTGGTTCAGGATCGCGTCGGGAATGCCGGCGTGGCCGATATCGTGCAGCGGCGCCGCCTGGCGCAACTGGCGCACGGCATTGGCCGGCATGTCGACCGCTTCGCCCAGCATGGCGGCAATTTCGCCGACACGCTCGACATGGCCGCCGGAGGCTGCGGAACGGCTTTCCAGCGCTTCGCCGAGGATGTGGATAATGGCTTCCTGCGTCGCCAGCGCTTCCTCACGCGCCAGCAGCCGTTCGTAAGTGATGGCGACGTTGGCCGCGAACAGGCCGAGCAACTCGCGCTCCTCGTCTGCCACCGGTTCGCCGAAGGACATGTAGAGCAAGCTCTCGTTGCCGTCGCGCGTGCGGTAATAGCAGGCGTAGTACAGCGGGCCGTAATGGTCGGCCTGCTCCGCCATGCAGCGCAGGAAAGCCGCACGCACCGGCGCCGGCAGATGCTCCAGCGTTTCCTCGGGCGCCAGCCCCGCATAGGCCGTGGTCACCGCCAGCACTTGCAGGCGGCCCGGCTGGCGCGCGGCCGCATACGCGTTCAGGCGGCTGGCGCACACCCCTTCCGCCTGGCGCCCCAGCAGCGCCGAGGCCTGCTCCAGCACGGCGGAACAGAAGTGGCGCAAATTGTCCGAATCACAGACCTGGGTGATGGCGTCGATCGAGCGGCGCAAGCCGCTGCGGGCGCGCTCCAGGCGCATCAAGTCGCGATACGCCCGCAGGGCCGAGTAGAACACGGCGCTCAGCTTGGCATGCGTGAGCTCCGTCTTTTCGCGGTAATCGTTGATATCGTAGGTTTTCAGCACCAGCGCCTGGGGCGCCTGGCCCGGCTGGCCGGTGCGCAGCACGATGCGCACGTCGCGGTCGCCCAGTTCCTCGCGGATGTAGTGCACCAGCTCCAGGCCGGCGTGTTCGGACTCCATCACGACATCAAGCAGGATCAGCGCAAACTCGCCGGCCCGCTGCAGGCGCGCCCGCGCCTCGGCGCCGGAATAGCAGTGCGAAAAGTGGACGCGGCGCCCGTCGAACTCAAAGTCCGACATCACCAGTTCGGTGACCTGGTGCACTGCTTGCTCGTCGTCAACGACCAGGATTTCCCAGGGTGGGAGCGACACGGCCGGGGCCGGCGCCTCATCATCGTCGAACAACATATCGTCATCCACCATGCCCAGCCCCATGAGAGGTTGTTTATTGTAAATTATATACCGCTACAGCCAACCTGCCTTCCTAAACCGTCGATACAAAGCCCCGCAAACAACAGCCATCAGCGCCAGGGCGGCCGGGTAGCCGAAACGCCAATCGAGCTCCGGCATGTGCTTGAAATTCATGCCCCACAACCCGGCAAAAGCGGTCAGCACCGCAAAGATTGCGGCCCAGGCCGCCAGCCGCTTGTTGACCTCGCCATCCTCCAGCGCCACCATCGATAGGTTGACCTGGATCGCGGTGCCGATGGTTTCGCGCATGGTGTCGAGGGCCGCGTTGATGCGCAGCAAGTGGTCGTGGACGTCGCGGAAATATTCCTGGGTATTGCGGCACACCGCGGGCACGCGGCCGCCGTGCAGCTTGCTGATGGCATCGAGCAGCGGGGCGACCGTATGGCGCACGCTCATCACCTTGCGCTTCAGCTCGTACAGGCGTTCGATATTGTCCTGTTGCGAGCCGCGGATGAAGATGCGTTCCTCGATCTTTTCCAGCTCGAATTCCAGGCTGTCGACAATTGGGAAGTAGCGGTCGACCACCGCGTCCATCAAGGCGTACAGCACGAAACCGGCGCCTTGCTGCAGCAAGTGCGGTTCGCGTTCGGCGCGCGCGCGCACGCCGAGGAAATCCTGGGTGGAGTTGGAACGGTTGGACAGCACGTAGTTGGGGCCGACGAAGATGTCGACTTCGCCCAGCTGCAGCTCGCCTTCGCGCAGCTCGAGCATCTTCACCACGACGAACAGCGAGTCGCCGTATTCTTCGATCTTGGGGCGCTGCTGGCCCCGGCCGGCGTCTTCCACCGCCAGTTCGTGCAGGCCGAACTCCTCCTGCATCACGGCCAGTTCGGCCGGCGTGGCATCGCGCAGGGCGACCCAGACAAAGGCGTCGTTGCGCGCCACGTAATCGCTGATATCCGCCACCGGGATATCGGCCAGCTTGCGCCCATCCTGGTAGGCGACGCAGTTGATCAGCATGCAGGCTCCTTTGGTTGATAAGCCCGCAGCATAGCTTAAAACCGGTAGATCGGTGTCAGGCCCGCAGGGTCTGACACCGGCCGGCGGCCGCCGCGTACCGGTGCCTGACCCTGCGGGTCAGGCACCCGGCTTGCCGGTTTCAGTCGTCCTTCGCCCCATCGATCCCCAGCTCCGCAATCTTGCGCGTAATCGTATTGCGCCCGATCCCCAAGCGGATCGCCGCATCGTTCTTGCGCCCATGGGTGTACTTGAGCGCCGTGCGGATCAAGGCCGACTCGAACTGTCGTCCCAGCACGTCCATCACATCCTGCTGGCCGCTGCTCAGCATCCCCGCCGCCTGCAACTCGAGCAAGCTTAGCCACCCATCCGGCGCGGCGGCCGCCGCCGGCGGCGTTGGCGCCAACGGCTGCACCGTGCCATGGTGCTGCGGCATCGCCACTTCGGCCGCGCTGGCGGCAGCTGCACCATTCCCGCCCTGCCCCTGCGTCAATTCCAGCGGCAAGTCCTTCACTTCCACCGTCTGCCCCGGCGCCATCACCGTGATCCAGTTGCACAGGTTTTCCAGTTGCCGCACATTGCCCGGCAACTCCAGCTGCTGCAGGAAGGCCAAGGTCGCATCGCTCATGCGCTTGGCTTCCACCCCCAGCTGGCGCGCGCTTTGCACCAGGAAGTGGCGCACCAGGATGGGGATATCTTCGCGCCGCTCCCTCAAACTGGGCAGGCGCAGGCGGATCACGTTCAAGCGGTGGTACAAGTCTTCGCGGAACAAGCCATCGCGCACGCGCTGTTCCAGGTTCTGGTGCGTCGCCGTAATCACGCGCACGTTCGCCTTCAGCGGCGAGTGGCCGCCGACGCGGTAGAAGTGGCCATCGGACAGCACGCGCAGCAAGCGCGTCTGCAAATCGAACGGCATGTCGCCGATCTCGTCCATGAACAGCGTACCGCCTTCCGCCTGTTCGAAGCGGCCGCGGCGCGTGGTTTGCGCGCCGGTGAACGCGCCGCGCTCGTGGCCGAACAGTTCCGATTCCAGCAAGTCCTTCGGGATCGCGGCGGTATTGATGGCGATGAAGGGCTGGTCGGCGCGCGGGCTGTGCTTGTGCAGCGCGCGCGCCACCAATTCCTTGCCGGTGCCCGATTCGCCGGTGATCAGCACCGTCACATTCGATTGCGACAAACGCCCGATGGCGCGGAACACTTCCTGCATGGCGGGCGCCTGGCCCAGGATTTCCGGCGTATCGGCCGGCCCCGATTCGATGCTCGATTCGCGCAAGCTTTCGTCCAGCGCACGGCGGATCAGTTCCACCGCCTTGTCGATGTCGAAGGGCTTGGCCAGGTATTCGAAGGCCCCCCCCTGGAAGGCCGCCACGGCCGAATCCAGGTCGGAGAAGGCGGTAATGATGATCACCGGCAGGCCGGGATGGCGCTGCTTGACCAGCGCCAGCAGATCCAGGCCGGAATCGCCCGGCATGCGGATGTCCGATACCAGCACTTGCGGTGTCTCATGCTCCAGCGCGGCGACCGCGTCGCGCGCATTGGCAAAACTGCGCGTGGCGAGGTTCTCACGCGCCAAGGCTTTCTCAAGAACCCAGCGGATCGATTCGTCGTCGTCAACTATCCAGATTGGTTTCATGTATTCCGATCAAGGCAAAGGCAATAAGATTCTGAAGTCCGTCTGGCCAGGCCTGCTTTCGCATTCGATGACGCCCATGTGCTGTTGCACGAAGGTTTGCGCCAGCGTCAGTCCCAGGCCGCTGCCGCCATCCCGGCCCGACACCAGCGGGTAGAAAATGCGGTCGCGGATCTGGGGCGGGATGCCCGGTCCGTTATCGATGATATGCAAATCTAATGCCAGCTGATACCGCACCTTCGCCAGGGTCATCTGGCGCGCCACCCGCGTCCTGAAAATGATCTCGGCATCGCCCTGGTCGATGCGCGCCGCCAGCGCTTGCGCGGCATTGTGCGCGATGTTGAGCACGGTCTGGATCAACTGCTCCTTGTCGCCGCGGAACTCCGGCAGCGATGCGTCGTAATCGCGGTGGATGGTCAGCCCGACCGGGAACTCGGCCAGGATCAGGCTGCGCACCCGCTCCAGCACTTCATGGATGTTCACGTCGCCCACGATATGCGGCCGGCGGTGCGGCGCCAGCAAGCGGTCCACCAGGGTTTGCAGGCGGTCCGCTTCCTTGATGATGACCTGGGTGTATTCACGCAGCTGGGTCAGGTGCAGCGGCGGCAATTCCATTTCCAGCAATTGCGCCGCGCCGCGGATGCCGCCCAGCGGGTTCTTGATTTCATGGGCCAGGTTGCGGATCAGCTCCTTGTTGACCTGGCTCTGGTCCAGCAGGCGCTCTTCGCGGTCCTGCTTCATTTGCTGCACGATTTCGCGCAACTCGATCAGCACCGTGCCGTCCGGCTCGTCCAGCGCACTGGCGATGATGTGCACGTGCAGCGCTTCGCGCCCGGCCCGCTCCAGCACCAGCTCTTGCCGCACGTCCGAGAACTTGTGGTCGCGCGCTTGCGCGATGATGTTTTCCAGTTCCAGCGGCGCGGCGAACAGGCCGCCCAGCGGCTGGCGCGACAAGGCCTTCAGCGACGATTCCAGCATGTTCTCGCCGGCCGCGTTGACGAAGAGGATATGGCCGCCGTCATCGACGAGGACGACGGCCGATGCCAGCAGGTCCAGCCCTGCCAGTGCAGCGGGCCGGATGCGGGCAGTGCTGTCTGGGATCATTTGATGTTGGCAAGCTCGCGCTTCAGCGCTTCCACGTTTTGTTCCGCGCGCGCGATGCTGTCCTTCAGGCCAGCCACGCGCTCCTGGTATTTGGCGGCATTGCGCTCGTCGGCACGGCGTTCGGGCTCGCCGTTGTTGAATTCCTTGCGCAATTCCGCCAGCTTACGGTTTTCGGTGTTGAGCTCGTCGGTCAGGATGGCGCGGCGGTCCGCGTCGCGGGCCTTTTGCTCGGCGCTGTCCACGCGCGGGAAATTGCCCGGTGCGACCGCGGGTGCCGGCGCGCTGCGGCGTGCCGTGCTGCGGGCCGGCGCGGGAATCGCGGCGCCTGGCAGGTCCAGCGGCTTGCAATGCGGCCCCTTGCGGCTATCGGTCAACTCCTTGCGGCCTTCGGCATTTACGCAGAGATAAATTTGCTGCGCCTGCGCTGCGCCACTCACGGCCAGCATTGCCAGCCCTTGCAGTACGAGAGTGCGAGTGTTCATGCCCCGACTATACAACATCCGAAAAAAAACGCGAGGGAAGCGCCGCTTACCTCGCGTTTTTGCTTGACTGGCAATCTTGCCAGTCCCCCGATTACAGGGAGTAGTACATGTCGAACTCGACCGGGTGGGTGGTCATGCGCATGCGGGTGACTTCGGTCATCTTCAGTTCGATGTAGGCATCGATCATCGAATCGGTGAACACGCCGCCGCGGGTCAGGAACTCACGGTCTTTGTTCAGGTGATCCAGGGCTTCTTCCAGCGATGCGCAGACGGTTGGGATCAGTGCATCTTCTTCCGGCGGCAGGTGGTACAGGTCTTTGGACGCTGCTTCGCCTGGATGGATCTTGTTCTGCACGCCGTCCAGGCCGGCCATCATCAGCGCCGCGAAGCACAGGTATGGGTTGGCCAGCGGGTCCGGGAAGCGGGTTTCGATACGACGGCCCTTAGGATTGGCCACGTGCGGGATACGGATCGAAGCCGAACGGTTGCGTGCGGAGTAAGCCAGTTTCACTGGTGCTTCGTAGCCTGGCACCAGGCGCTTGTAGGAGTTGGTGCCTGGGTTGGTGATCGCGTTCAGTGCCTTGGCGTGCTTGATGATGCCGCCGATGTAGAACAGGGCGAACTCGGACAGGCCGGCATAGCCGTCGCCTGCGAACAGGTTCTTGCCGTCCTTCCAGATCGACTGGTGCACGTGCATGCCGGAACCGTTGTCGCCAACGATAGGCTTAGGCATGAAGGTGGCGGTCTTGCCGTAGGAGTGGGCCACGTTCCAGACGATGTACTTCAGGTTCTGGGTCCAGTCGGCGCGCTCGACCAGGGTCGAGAACTTGGTGCCGATTTCGTTCTGGCCGGCGCCGGCCACTTCGTGGTGGTGCACTTCGACCGGGATGCCCATCTGTTCCAGGATCAGGCACATTTCGGAGCGCATGTCCTGGAAGGAGTCGACTGGAGGCACTGGGAAGTAGCCGCCCTTCACTGCTGGACGGTGGCCCGAGTTGCCGCCTTCGATGTCCTTGTCGGTCGACCAGGAAGCTTCGTCGGAGTCGATCTTGACCATCGCGCCGGACATGTCGATCTTCCACTTCACGGAGTCGAAGATGAAGAATTCCGGCTCCGGGCCGAAGTAGGCGGTGTCGCCCAGGCCGGAGGACTTCAGGTAGGCTTCCGCGCGCTTGGCGATGGAGCGCGGGTCACGGTCGTAACCCTTGCCGTCCGACGGTTCGATCACGTCGCACTGCATGAACAGGGTGGTTTCTTCCATGAACGGGTCGATATTGGCAGTCGCCGGGTCCGGCAGCAGGATCATGTCCGAAGCTTCGATACCCTTCCAGCCGGCGATCGACGAACCGTCGAAGGCGTGGCCCGACTCAAATTTGTCCATGTCGAAAGCGGACACAGGCACGGTCACGTGCTGTTCCTTGCCACGGGTATCGGCGAAACGGAAGTCAACAAACTTGACTTCGTGATCTGCTACCATCTTCAGAACGTCTGCGGCGGTCATTGCCATTGCATATCTCCTAAGTGAAAAAAGCGCCGCAACCTCTTGGGCGCGGCCAACGCTGATGGTACATTAAGCAGAAATCATGCCAGCAAAACTACAGCTACCGACACGTAAAAATCGCACCATGCGGGTGCATCTCCCAATTATCGCACCATTGTGGTGCATTCTTGCACCAATGCGTGCGGATGCCTCGCCGTGGTGCAGTGATCATAAAGGAAAAACCATGGGCTCCAACGCAGAAATCCTCGACCGTGCACGCAAACGCGACACTTCCCTGCCCTATGCCGGTGCGGTGACCCCACAAGAGGCATATGAGCTATTGAAATGCGACCCGCATGTGCGGCTGGTGGATGTGCGGACCAATGCCGAGCGCGATTGGGTGGGACGGGTGGCGATCCCGGCGGAACAGCATTTGGCCGTGCAATGGAATGTGTACCCTGGCGGGACGCCGAATCCCGATTTCCTGGGGCAGCTGGCCGCCGCGGTACCGGGCAAGGACACGGTGGTCGTATTCCTGTGCCGTTCCGGCGTGCGTTCGCGCCATGCCGCCAAGGCGGCAACGGAAGCCGGATACAGCCAGTGCTACGACATCCTGGAGGGGTTTGAGGGGGATAAGGACGCCAACGGACATCGCAAGACGGTTGGCGGATGGTGCAAGGCCGGCCTGCCCTGGTTGGGGGCCTGAAAACCGGTGAACCGGTAGGACGCGACAGCCGCCGGCCACGGTGGTGTCAGGCCCTTGGGCCTGACACCGGTTTACCGGTTTTCAAAGCGCGTAATTCACCCGCGCATACACAAAGCGCCCGCTGCGCCCGAACGGCGAATAGTTCGAGAACGGAGCATTGCCAGTCCCGTTCAACGCAGCAGGGAACGGATCCGGATACTGGTCAAACAGGTTCTCCGCGCCCAGCGCCAGGGTCATACGCTGCGTAAGCTTGTAGCGCCCTTCGATATCCACCAAGGTCTTCGGCGACATCCAATGATCGGTCGCCGCCGTCGCGCCAGGCTGCAGCACCTTGCCATAGCGCGTCGCCCGCAGCGTGCCGCTCCAGGCGCCCAGCGTGTGGTTCAAGCTGGCCGTAACCTTGGTCTGCGGCGTGCCACGCTCGAAGGTCAGCACATTGATACGGTCAAACAGCACCGGCGCCGGATTCAGCGCGGCCAGTTGCGCCGTCACCGGCACCTTGGTCACTTCGGTCTTGGTGTAATTCCCGGCCAAAGTGAAATCGAAGCGGCCAGCCGCCGGCGAATTCCATGGATAGCTCGCCACCACATCCACCCCGCGCGAAGTGGTGTCGACGCCATTGATGAAGAAGCGGCCGCCGCCCACGCCGATGAAGCCCAGCGAAGTCAGGTAATTACGCACATTCGGCGCGATCAGGTTCTCCGACAGCACGATGCGGTCGCGGATCTTGATCTGGAACGCATCGACAGTGAAGGAAGCCTTGCCCGCCTTGGCCACGGCGCCCAGCGAGAAGTTGGTCGACTTTTCGGCATCCAGCGGTTTCGCGCCCAGCGCCACGGCAGCGGCATCGCTCGGCTTGAAGGTGGTGATGTCGTAAGGGACACCCGCAATGAAGTTGGTCGACGTGGTGGTGAAGTTCTGCTGCTGCGGCGACGGTGCCCGGAAGCCATTCTGCGCCGAACCGCGCAGGGCAAACGCCGGCGAGAAGTTGTAGCGCCCCGCCAGCTTGCCCGACCAGTTATTGCCAAAGTCGGTGTAATGCTCGCCGCGCACGGCGAAGGAGGCCAGGAATGCCGGCGTCAGGTTGGCTTCAAAGTCGGCAAACACGGAATAGGCCTTGCGGCTGGTATCCGATTCGTCGCTTGGGCGGAAGCCGGGGAACACCTGGGCGCCCGACGGGGCCGGGGTACCGTTCGCCAGCAGCACGCCGCCATTGCGCCAGGAATCCGGTTCGCCGGCATGCAGCGCATAGCCCTCACGGCGCGCCTCGGCGCCGACCGCAACGTTCAGTGGCGAGGACAGGCCCACTTCATACTGCTTCACGCCGGACAGGTTGAACGTCAATTGGTCGTACTTGAAGCCGCCGGCATCGAACTCGCGCTTGGACGATGGGCCGATCGAACGGTTCAGCGTGTTCTTGATGGTGAAATCCATCTCGTTCTGGCCGTAGGTGACGGAAGCATCCATATCCCAGGTGCCCATGGTCCAGGTGCCGCCGAAGGCGAAGCTGGCGTCCGCCACCGCGGGCGCGATGATCGGCAGGAAGCCATCCGGATAAATCGAGATAATGTTCTGGTCCTGCAGCGCGCGGCGGAAGAAACCTGCCGAACGGGCATCGCGGTCCTGGTAGCTCGCCCAGCCATACAGCTTGGCGCCGCCGGCCAGGTTATAGCCGGCGTTGGCGAAGAAGGTGTTCTGCTTCATCTCCGGCTCGCCATACCAGGCGTTGAAGCGGTTGAAATTCGCTTCGCGCGGATCGAAGGCGCCATTCACCAGCGGATACTGCTGGCGGACGTCCCAGCCCGAACGCTCGGTATGGTCCTGGCGCTTGCGTTCCAGCGCCAAGGTCAGGAAGCCGTCTTCGCCCAGCTCCATGCCTTTCCACAAACTCATGGTCAGGGTATTGCCGTCTTCGCGCTCGCGCTTGTTCACGGTGCCCCAGGTGGCGCCGGCCGGCGGCGTCCCCGGCAGGAATTCGTATTCGGTGTCGCGGCGGCCGTAGCTGATGGTCGCCTCGCCGCCGGTGCGGTCGCTGCGCAGGCGCACGTTGACCACGCCGGCGATCGCGTCGGAGCCATATTGTGCCGAAGCGCCGTCGCGCAGCACTTCGATGCTCTTCACGATGCCCGAAGGGATGGTATTCATGTCCACCGCCGCCGAACCGCGGCCGACGGTATTGTTCACATTGACCAGCGAGGAGGCATGGCGGCGCTTGGAATTGACCAGCACCAGGGTCTGGTCAGGCGCCAGGCCGCGCAGCGTGGCGGGACGGATGGTATCGGTGCCGTCGGCCAGGCCCGGGCGCGGGAAATTCAGCGACGGCAGGGCCACGGACAGGGCTTGGGTAATTTCCGGCACGCCGGCATTCTTGATGGAATCGGCGCTGATGATGTCGACCGGTGCCGTGGTGTCGAGCACCGTGCGGTTCGAGACCCGGGTACCGGTCACCACGACGGTGGCGGTAGTGTCCGCAGCGGGCGCTTCCTGCGCCCATGCGGCATTGGTGAAAAGTGACGCGACTGCAATTGCAAGAACCTGTTTTTTTGGTGCCATAGCTACCCCTTGTAGTTAAACCAGTTTCACTCTCCGGCTTATCTTTGGGGTAACTATGAGCAACTGTCAATTAAAGTTCTCGCGGATACAACACTTTTACGTGTTTATACGTAGGCGCTGTCTGACAAACTCGATATGGTTGCGCAAACCATAGAACTCATCGGCAAACGACAGGGGCACGCTCAGGCGGTTGACGCGTTCCTCGATCTGGTCAAGGCGGCGCAACAATTCCTCGCGCGGCTTGCCCTCGTCGACGCCCTGCTCCACCGCGCGCAGCTGGCCGTACCAACGGTAGACGCGCGAACGGATGCGCCAGACGTACAGCGGCGGCACCACGCGCGACAGCGGCAGCACCAGGGCGCCCAGCGCCAGCAGTACCACCCACAGGCGGTCGAACAGGTTGGCCAGCCAGAAGCTCATATAGCGCTGCAGGAAAGGCGGGCCATCCTTGTAGAACTTGGCCGCTTCATGCGCCACCGGGATTTCGGTATAGCGCGGCGAGGGGAACTGGCCCTGCTGCTGGAACCACCCTGCCCCGCTATGGAGGCTGCTGGCCGCCTGCACGAACAGGTCGACCAGGGCCGGATGCAAATCTTCGCGCGCCACCAGGGTGGCGGTGGGGGCGATCAGCTGGTAGTCGCGGGCCGGCAGGTCGCGGCCCAGGTCGACGATGCCGCGCGGCAGCGTGACGTGGGTCAGGAACGGCAGGCGGCGGGTATAGGCTTCGGCCTGGGTGAAGTCGAACAGCCTGATCCCGGGCGTCATCAGCAGCATCTGGATCAGCGGGTCGTCGGGCGCGGCGGCAAATACCAGGGCGTCGATGCGGCCTTCCAGCAATTCCACCGTGGCGGGGGTGTTTTCCAGGTCGCTGGACGCGATGTCGTCCGGCTGCACGCCATTGATCTGCAGCACCTGGCGGAACAGGCGCGGCGCGCCGCTGCCTTCCGGACCCAGGTTGACCTTCATGCCCTTCAGGTGGGTCAGGCTGGTGACGGCCTTCTTTTCGCGCATGAACAGCCATAGCGGTTCCGTGAACAGGCTGCCCAGGGAGACCAGGCCGCGCCGTTCGGCTTCGGCTTCGGTGGTGGAACCGCTTTGCACGAAGGCGATGTCGGTCTCGCCTTTGTTCAGGCGTTGCAGGTTTTCCTGGGAACCCTGGCTGGGCTGCAGCGCGACCTTGATGCCATGCCTGGCCATCGCCTGGGCGTAGCGCTTGCCGATGTTTTCGTAGGCGCTGTTTTCCTGGCCGGTGGAGAGCTTGACTTCGCGTGGCGGGGTGGGGTCGATGATCCAGTACGCCAGGGCGCAGGCGGCGATCACGACGAGGATGGTGGGGGCGATCGAAACCAGCAGGTCGCGCAGGCTGATGTTGGTGAATTTGATCAGTTTCATGACCGGCATTTTAAACCGGCACACCGGTGTCAGACCCGCAGGGTCCGACACCTTGCTACGCGGCCACCGCAGGCCGAAGGTGTCTGACCCTGGGGGTCAGACACCGGTTTGCCGGTTTTCAGCGGGCCCCGCAGGCACGCAACGGCGCGGCAGGAACCGCCGCCGCCGTGGCCGCCGCCATCGCGGCCGCCGCCACCGGCTGCACCCCGCCCGGCGCCCCGGCCGCCACCGCCGCGACCACCGGCGCCGCCTTCTGCGCCTGCGGATCGATCAAAGGCATCAGCGAAGGCGCCAGCACCGTCAGCAATTGCACCGGCAGCGCCGAAGTGAAGTCATAGTTCTTCGACTCCGGCCCATGCACATAGGCCGTCATCGAGCCAAAGAAACGCTCACCGATGTTGAAGACAAAGGTCGCCGACCGGTTCACATAGCGCGACTCGATCAGCCGGCCCCCGGCCGCATACACGTCAAAGCGCTGGTCGCCGGTACCGGTCTTGCCGCCCACCGGGATCACCGCGCCATCGGCGCCGACGAAGGCGCTCTTGACGCGCCGCGCGGTGCCGTCCGACACCACCTCACGGATCGCGTCCGCCACCGCGCGCGCCACTTCCGGCGACAGCACCTGTTCGTTGGCGCTCGACTTGGTGCGCGCCACCGTCGTTTCGTACGGCGTGCCCGCCGCGAAATGCAGCGACTCGATGCGCTGCGTGGTCTTGCGCACGCCGCCATTGACGATAATGCCCATCATTTCCGCCAGTGCCGCCGGACGGTCGGCCGACGCGCCCAAGGTGGTCGCATACGACGGCACCAGGGAATCGAAGGGATAACCCATCTTCTTCCACTGGCGGTGGATGCCCATGAAGGCTTCCATCTCCAGCAAGCCGGCGATGCGCTTGTCCTGCGCATGCTTGCGGTGCGTCTTGAACAGCCACTGGTAGACTTCCTGGCGCTCCTTCTCGCTGGCCGCCACCACGTCCGCCAGCGAGGCCCCCTCGTTCTGGTGCAGGTAAGCCACCAGCCACAATTCCAGCGGATGCACGGCCGCCAGATAGCCGCGGTCGGCCAGGCTCCACTTGTCCATCGCGTACTGCTCGTACATGCGGGCCAGGCGGTCGTCCGGCACTTCGTTCTGCACCTTCAGGTTGTCGTTGACGAACTTGCCGAACTCGGCCAGCGTGGCCTTCGGGTACAGCGTACGGTGGATGTTCGCCAGGCGCACCGGCGTCGGGCGGATCGAGTCCAGCAGGACCTCATCCAGCTCGGTCACCTTCTTGCCTTTGTATTTGGCATAGAAGCGGTACAGGAATTCCTTGCCTTCCTTGTCGGCGAAACGCGCCAGGTAGGCCGCGCGGCGCGGATCGTCGGCATCGGCCAGCACGGTCTGAGAAGAACCGGGCATCTGGAAGGAGTAATACTTCACCACGTCGCGCATCAGGCGCACGAACACCAGGTTGGTCGAACGGCGCAAGGCTTCGCGCACGGTCATGATCTTCGGATCGTCATCCTTGGTGAAGTTGCCGAAGTAATGCAGGCCGCCGCCGGTGAAGAACCCCTCGTACGGGCTGGCCGAATATTTGCGCTCGAGCGCCGCCTGCAGCATGGCCTTCAGGTCGCGCTTGTCCACCGCTTGCGCCGCCAGGTATTCCAGGCCCCAGGTGGTCAGGCGGTCGCGCGGGTCGACGCTGATCTTCTTCAATTCCGCCGCGTCCATCCCGCCATATTTCTTGAACAGCTGGTCGACGATGTCCATATAGGTGACCAGCGTGCGCAGCTTGGCGGTGGAACCCAGGTCGAGCTTGGCGCCTTCGTTGATGTCCAGCGGCTGGTCATAGTTATCGGTCTGCACGCGCAGGTAGTTGGTGTGCTCGCCGCGCTCCAGCAGCGTGAAGCTGTACACCACGTTGGCCGGGTCGCCATTGCCCAGCAAGCCCTTGCCGGTCAGGCCGGCCTGCACCGCGGTATCCTGGTCGCGCAACTGGCGCAGCATGGCGGTGACGGCTTTCTGGGTTTCCGCGTCGAGCGTGCTGCTCACCGCCAGGTCGAGGCGGTCCAGGTTGTACATGCGGTTGTCGCCCAGCAGGTTGGCCAGGTGCACGCGCACCGCATTCGACGCCTTCTTGGTCACGTACGACATCGGCGGCGCCGCCTGCAAGCCATTGCCCTTGGCCGGATGCAGCTTTTCCTTCAGCGCCGCGTCGCGCAACTGCGGCGTGATGATGCCGGCCGAGGCCAGCAGCCGCAGGTGGCTGTTGGCCAGCACTTCCAGGTCTTCGTCGCCATCGCCCAGGTAATAGCTGGGGCGGCGCTGCGCAATCAGCAGCGACAGCGCTTCCTTGAAGGCCAGCGCGCTGCCCGGCTGGTCCATCTTGCCGGACAACAGGCGGCTCACTTCATCGAAATCGCGGCCATACCAGACCCACATGCCGTCGCCGATGCCGTTCACTTCACCGTAGCCCGGCTTGGCCGACAGCGGCACGGTGTTGAGGTAGTCGACCACGATCTGGCGCCGCACCTTGGTGGTGTCCTCACCCTGCTGGTAAGCGCGCAGCGTGGCCGAGACCATTTGCTGCAGCTTATCCTTCATCGAGCCGGTGCGGCCTTCCGGCGAATGGCGGTATTTCTCGATCTGGGTGGCCAGCGTGGAGCCGCCCGCCGCGCGGTGGCTGCCCATGCCGACGGCACCCATCGACTTTTCCAGGATGGCCTTGGACAGGCGGTCCCATTCCACCGCCGGATTGCGTTTCGGATATTTGTTGTCGAGCAGTTCGCGGTTCTCGATGAACAGCAGGCTTTGCACCAACGCGGCCGGGGTTTGCTCGAAGCCGCCATAGATGCGCTCCGGATAGCTGGCCGTGAACAAGGGCTGCGCGCGGCAGTCGAAGATGGTCAAGCCGGTACGGGTCTTTTCGCGATAGGTGGCAAACACGCCCATATCGCTCAATTCCACCATCTTCGGCGAGAAGCGGGCCTGCGACGTGACTTCGTAATCGCGCGCCTTCAGCTTGTCCAGGTAATCGGGCAGGTTGGCGTAGCCGAGACGTTCATCGTAAGGGCTGTCATGCGGATAACGGATGGCCTTGCTCGGGCCGGGTTCCACTTTATAGGTCAGCTGACTGACCAGGTCCGTGAACAGGCGCGCCTGCATCGTCGAGGTGCGGGTCTCGTGGTATCCCCAGAACCCGGCCACGGTCAGCAACACCAGGATCAGCACGATAAGTGCATTGCGCGAACGCGAACCTTTCTTCGGTTCGGAGGGCGGTGGTGGAGCGGGCTCGGTCGGTTCGTAAGGGTGTGTTTCGTGATCGTGTTGGGAAGGCATAGGTACCGAGCGCAAACGCCGCTTCTTGCCGCCATATCCAACGGCTGCCGCGCCGGCGCGCATCTTGCGCATCGCACGTACGACAACCCGGGGCCGGCGAAAACGACGGTTGCTTAACATAGAGTTCAAACCGGACAGTACACGCAGTGTATTTCTGCATGATTACCATTGCACCACAACGGCGTGCGATGCACTGGGCAAGACGCAAAAAATACTCGCTGGGCGGATCACTTTCGCAAAAAAACAACGGCGCTCCACACTGCATGTGGGCGCCGTTGCAAGAGCTGTTAACACCCTTTTCACACTATGGATTCAGGGCTTCGCATACTCCACATTCAATGCATCGAGTTCGCAGCACATCTGGGCGAATGCGGCCTCGCATTGGACCGGATCGCCTTTCACGCCAAGCTCGATGTGGCGCCTGGTCTTCGCATCGCCCACACTGGGCAGGCTGAAGATCTTGATGCGTGGCCAGGCTGCTTCCAGGGCCAGCATCAGCGGTGTCAGCGCGGCTTCCGCTGCTTCATACACTAACACCGATTGCTCAGCACGCGGCTCACGATTGAACAGGTCCGCATGATGTGTGTCGAGCACCCACTCGATCATCGGCCACGCCATGACCGGGAAGCCCGGCACGAAGTAATGCGTGCCATGTGCAAAACCGGCCACATTGTTGTAGGGGTTCGGGATCAGGGCCGCACCTTGCGGGAATTCGGCCATCTGCAGGCGCTGGATATTTTCCGCCGAACCGAGGTCGGCCACCTCGCCCTTTTCTTCGGCGATCTGGCGGATGCGCTGCTGGATGCCGTCCTTCGCCCCCTGGTGCAGCGCCAGCGGCAGCCCGAGCGCAGCGGCCGCGGCCTGGCGGGTGTGGTCGTCCGGCGTGGCGCCGATGCCGCCGCATGAAAAAACGATATCGCCGCTGGCAAAGGTGCGCTTCAGCGTGGCGGTGATGCGGTCGCGGTCGTCGCCCAGGAATTCCGCCCAGCCCAGTTGCAGGCCGCGCGCCGCCAGCAATTGCACCACTTTGGGGAAATGCTGGTCGACCCGTTTTCCCGACAGGATTTCGTCGCCGATGATGATCAATCCGATTGGCATAGGCTTTCCTCGAAAGGTGCGTGGCGCAACTGGGCCAGCGCTTGCAGGCAATAATATTCAAACCACAGACCGGTGAAAATGAATATTACGACATACACCCAGATCGATGCAGCCAGCAGGATGGGGAAGAAGGCGATGGCGGCAGCGGCGCCGCCCACCCACACCAGGGCCGGCAGCGTGCCGGCCAGGCCCGACACGACGCCGATCGCCATCAGCTGCCAGCGGTGTTCGCGCTGCAGCGCGGCCAGCTCCTCCGGGCTGGCATAGTCGGCCAGCGCGTCATAGCTCATCACGCGGCTGGTGAGCCAGCCCCACAGCAGCACTGTCGCCAGCCCGGCCAGCGGTGGAACGATGTACAGCGGCACGATGCACAGCCAGGCCACCAGGAACATGCCGAAGGCGCCCAGCGCCTTGGCCACGCCGCCCAGGATGGAGCCGCCCTGCTTTTTTTCCAGCTGCGGGAAATGGCGGCCGCCGACATGGCGCACGATGAAGGGCATGGCGGCCACGCCGATGAAGATCATGGCCGTCACGATCATCAGCGGCAGCAGCAACAGCAGCGCGAACAGGGGCACGACGATGGAGCGCAAACCGCCCAGCCCGAGCGATTCGAGCCAGTCGCTGGTGACGCGGTAGATTTCGAATCCGACGAAATGGCCGTGCAGCCAGTCCAGCAAGGGTTGCAGTCCCAGCCACAGCAGCAGCGCCCACAGCGCCACGGACAGGAGGAAGGGGACGATACTCAGCAAGAGGATCTTGCCGTGGAACTGGGACAGCAGGGCCCTGCCGTAAGCGTGGATGACTGCGCGCATTGTTAATCCGGTTTCCTTCCCATTCAGTTCATTGTCGCGGTTGCGGGCGAAGTGTATACGAACATTGGGCAGGCGCCGCAAATGCACTACAATCGCGGCCTGAGTCCACCATTTCCAAGGAATCCCACATGACTATCATCACCACCGCATCCGGCCTGCAATACGACGACATCCAAGTTGGCGAGGGCGCCGAAGCCAAGGCCGGCCAGAACGTGACCGTCCACTACACCGGCTGGCTGCGCAACGACGACGGCAGCAAAGGCCCGAAGTTCGACTCGTCCAAAGACCGTAACGACCCGTTCGAATTCGCCCTGGGCGCCGGCATGGTGATCCGCGGCTGGGATGAAGGCGTGCAGGGCATGAAAGTCGGCGGCACCCGCCAGTTGATCATTCCCGCCGACCTGGGCTATGGCTCGCGCGGCGCCGGCGGCGTGATCCCGCCGAACGCCACCCTGATCTTCGACGTGGAACTGCTGGGCGTTTGATTCGCGCCGCGGAGGCGGCCACTAGCGCTGCCACTTGCGCTGTACTGCCTCCTGCTCCGCTTTCGCATCGAGCGCCTGGCCGGCGATACGCTGGTCGATCGCTTCCAGCACCTGCGGCGGCATGTCCGCCGCGGCTTGCCGGTATTCCCCCTGCGGCCCCTTGGACGGGTTTTGCAGCGCCAGCTGCACCTTCCAGGCGCCGCCCTGCTTGCAGGCCAGGCCAGCCAGGTCCTGCGCCGTCATGAAGCTGCGGCAATAAGCGCCATCCTGCGCCAGGAAACTGGTGCCGATGCGCACCGGCCCGCCGCTGCCGCCCAATTGCTGTTCCAGCGCCGTCGCCAGGCGCCCCTGCGCCACCAGCGCGCCGTCGCGGCTGGCCACCGTTTCGACCCGGTCAGCCGCCAGCAGGCCAATCCCGTAATGGCCGGCCATGACGCCCACCATCAGCATTGCCGCCATCGAACCCCACTCCGGCCAGGACCAGCGCCGGCTGCGGACAGCCTTGCGGGCCGCTTGCTGCTCCGCCTCGCGCCGGGCGCGCACGGAATCCAGGCTCACTACCGTGGCCTGGCGCAGCGGCTGCGCCAGGCGCGGCGGCACCGCCTCCTCCGCCACCGGGGCATAGGCCGCAAACACATCGTTGCGCATGGCCTTGTGCTGGGCCACGCGGCGCGCCAGCGCGGCATCCTTGCGCATGGCTTCTTCCACCGCGCGGCGCGTGGCTTCATCCAGTTCGCCGTCGGCATAGGCCATCAGGATTTCGTCGGAAAAACTCTTCATACCGTCCTCGCTTGTTCCGATAACAGTTCTTGCAGCGCCGTGCGGGCCCGCGCCAGCCGGCTGGTCAGGGTGCCGACCGGGATGTCCAGCACATCGGCGGCCTCCTTATATGGCAAGCCTTCCACCAGGACCAGGCCGACCACCAGCCGATGCTCCTCGCTCAACAGGCTGACTGCTTTCTGCACCGCCAGCCGCTGCTGGTGGGCTTCGGCAAAGTCGTCACCCACGTGCTCGCCTTCTTCTTCCGGCGCAAACAGCTCGCTGCGGCGGGTGCGGGCGCGCACTTCATCGATCCAGGCATTCTTGATGATGCGGAAAAGCCAACTATCGAGCCGGGTTCCCGGCTGGTAAGCGCTGCTGTGCAGGATGGCGCGCTCCACCGAAAGCTGGACCAGGTCGTCCGCGTCCTCGCGGTGCCAGGCCAGCGTGCGGGCAAAGCGCCGCAGCCGCGGCAAGAGGGCGGCGATTTCCTGGTGCAGGGCGTTATCGTTGTCCATCATATGTGGAGAACGAACGGGGTGGGGATTTTCTTCCCACTTTCCATCGTTTATACAGATTAGATACCGAAAGCCTATATTATCATCCGACCATGCCAAGCCTGCGCCCGTCTTGCTTCCTGTTGCGTTCACGCCGCTGCCTGCGGCGGTGGCTGCTGGCGCTCGGCTGCGCTGCCGGCGCCGGCCTGCTGGCCTGGGCCGGGCCGGCGGCGGCACAGATCGGGTTGCCCGGCCTGCCCCAGTTGCCGGGCGCCGGCTTGCCTTCGCAGCTGGGCGACAGCGTGCTGCGCGAGCGTTTGCGGGAGCGGCTGCTCGATACCACGGAGCTGCCGCGGCGCGTGCCGCTCGACCAGTTACGGCTGGTTACCATCCGCGATTTACTGCAGCGCTATCCGGCCCATCTCGAACCCGACCCGGCGGGATTGCCGATCGTGCGGCGCGAAATCCTGGCCTGGTCGCCATCGGCCGCGGGCTTGGCTGCGGCTGCCGCATCCGGCCTGGCGGTGGTGAGCCGGCAGGACATGCCGGAAGTCGGGCAGACGCTGGTGACCTTGCGCGTGCCCGATGGCGTCGCCACGGCGGCAGCGCTGTCCGCCTTGCGCACGGCGGATCCGGAGGGCGTCTACGATTTCAACCATGTCTATACCGGTGCCGGCGCGGGCGGCGCCACCGGTACGGCGGCAGGCGTCGGGGACATCACGCCCGCCGTCGATGCGACGGCCAATCCGGCTGCGCGCGCGCCCGCCGGCCGGGCCCAGGGCCGCGCGGCGGCCGATGGCGCGGCAACGAACGGCAGTGGCGCACGCGCGGCCGGCGGCGCAGGTGGCCGCAAGCCGGCCGCGGGCGCGGGGGTGGCCGGGCCGACGCGGCGCGTCATTTCCGGCGCAGCCCATGGCGCGCTGCCGGGTGGCGGTCCTGGCGGGGAGCGCGCCGCGCGGGCCGTGACGAGCGGCGCCGGAGCGAGCGGCGCGTCCGGCGGCGACGTGCGCGTCGGGCTGGTGGACAGCGGCGTCGATGAGCGGCACGAGGTGTTCGACAACGCCCGCATCGTGCGCTGGGGCTGCGACGGCGCGGCGCGGCCCGCACCGCACGGCACGGCGGTCGCCGCCCTGATGGTCGGCAAGTCCGCCCGCTTCACGGGCGCGGCGCCAGGGGCCAAGCTATACGCGGCAGATATATATTGCGACCAGCCGACAGGCGGCTCGGCAAGCCAGATCGTGCAGGCATTGGCCTGGCTGGCAAAGGAGCAGGTCGGCGTCATCAATATCAGCCTGGTCGGCCCCGCCAACCAGATGCTGGGCCGCACGGTTCAGGCGCTGGTGGCGCGCGGCCACTTGCTGGTGGCGGCGGTCGGCAACGATGGGCCGGCGGCGCCGCCCTTATATCCAGCCAGTTATCCCGGCGTGGTGGGCGTCACGGGCATCGACCCGAAACGCCGCCCGCTGCCCGAAGCGGCGCGCGGGCCGCAAGTGATGTTCGCCGCGCCTGGCAGCCAGATGGCGGCGGCAGCCATCGGCACCCCGCCGTATAAGCTGGTGCGCGGAACCAGTTTCGCCGCACCACTGGTGGCAGCGCTGCTGGCGCCGCACCTGCCCTCCCCTTCGCCGGCGCTGGCCGCCGGTGCCGTATCCTCACTGGCCGCCAGCGCCACCCCGGCCGGCGACGGCACCGGCCGGGGCGTGGTCGGCGAAAACCTGCGCATTCCCCCATCCGCCTTCCGCTGAAAAAAAATTTTTCGGGGGATGGAAGAAAACCCGAATGCCACTCGTTCTCTGTATGAAAGCGGCGGATTTCCCGCGGCAAGCCTAAGGAGAACTGATATGAAAACCAACATCGCAACCTTCATCCGCGCTGCTTTGATCGCTGCCGCCGGCGCCGCGTCCATCGCCCAGGCAGGTCCGCTCGGCGGCGCGCTGGGCGGCAATATCGGCGGCGCCATTGGCGGCGGCTTCGGCGGCGGCATCGGCTCGATGCGCGGCGGGATGGCGGGCGGCATGGCCGGCGATATCGCCGGCAGCACCATGCGCGGCAGCCGTACCGGCGCGGATATCGCCGGCCGCGCCGCCGGCGATGCCACGGCCACCGCCTCACGCGCCGCTGCCGCCGGCAACTCCGCCGACCAGGCGGCGCAACGCGGCATCGATGCCGGCGGCGCGGTAAGCGGCGCGGCTGGCCTGACGGGCAGCCTGTCCCGCAATGCCGGCAGTGCTGGCGGAAATGCGGACGGCGCAGCCAACGGGGCCGCAAAGAACGCGGCAAACGGTGCGGCAAACGGCGCGGCAAATGGCGCGCCAAACGGCGTCGCGGGCAGCCTGGCCGGCGGCGCGGCAGGCGCTTCATCCCTTGGCGCCCAGCTGACGCGCGGCGCCGGCGCAGCCAGCGGCAGCGCGGACGGCGCGGCCAATGGCGCCGCCAATGGTGCCGCCGATGCTGAAGGCAGCCTCGCGGGCGGCGTGGCCGGCGCTTCCGCCATGGGTGGAAAACTGGCGCGCCGTGCCGGCTCCGCAAGCGGTGCAGTGGACGGCGCAGCCAGCGGCACCGCAAACGGTGCGGCAAGCCGCGCTTCCGACAGCACGCCGGCCAGCAATGCCAACGGCAATGCGAGTGGCGC
>CBFGQI010000043.1:0-36926 GCA_965650885.1 uncultured Oxalobacteraceae bacterium | reverse complement strand
CGGCCACGATCACCACGCCCGAGTGCTGCGAATAGCCCATGCCCACGCCGCCGCCATGGTGCAGCGAGACCCAGGTCGCGCCGCCGGCGGTGTTCAGCATGGCGTTCAGCAGCGGCCAGTCCGACACCGCATCGGTGCCGTCGCGCATGCCCTCCGTTTCGCGGTTGGGCGACGCCACCGAGCCGGTGTCGAGGTGGTCGCGGCCGATCACGATCGGCGCTTTCAGTTCGCCATTTTTCACCATCTCGTTGAAGGCCAGGCCGGCCAGGTGGCGCTCGCCCAGGCCCAGCCAGCAGATCCGCGCCGGCAAGCCCTGGAAGGCGATGCGCTCGCGCGCCATGTCCAGCCAGCGGTGCACATTGGCGTGCTGCGGGAACAGTTCCTTGATCTTGGCGTCGGTCTTGTAGATGTCTTCCGGGTCGCCGGACAGGGCCACCCAGCGGAACGGGCCGCGCCCTTCGCAAAATTGCGGGCGGATATAGGCCGGCACGAAGCCCGGGAAATCGAAGGCATGCTTGATGCCCTGGTCGAACGCCACCTGGCGGATATTGTTGCCATAGTCGACCACCTTGGCGCCCAGCGCCTGGAACTCGAGCATGGCTTGCACGTGCACCGCGCAGGAGGCGGCGGCCGCCGCGGTCAGGCGCGCATGCTGGGCTGCGTCGGCCTGGGCCGCCTTCCACTGCAGCACGCTCCAGCCCTGCGGCAGGTAGCCGTTGACCAGGTCGTGGGCCGAAGTCTGGTCAGTCACCAGGTCCGGCACCAAGCCGCCGGCCTTGGCGCGGCGCACCAGTTCCGGCAGCACGTCGGCCGCGTTGCCCAGCAGGCCGATGGAGATGGCGTCGCCCCTGGCCTTGTGCAGCTGGATCATTTCCAGCGCTTCGTCGATGGAGGCGGCCTGCTTGTCCAGGTATTTGGTGCGCAGGCGGAAGTCGATCGACGATTGCTGGCATTCGACGGTGAGCGAGACCGCGCCGGCGAAGGTGGCGGCCAGCGGCTGCGCGCCGCCCATGCCGCCCAGGCCGGCGGTCAGCACCCAGCGCCCTTTCAGGTCGCCGCCGAAATGCTGGCGGCCGGCTTCGGCGAAGGTTTCATAGGTGCCCTGCACGATGCCCTGGGTGCCGATGTAGATCCAGGAGCCGGCCGTCATCTGGCCGTACATGAACAGTCCCTGGCGGTCCAGTTCATTGAAATGTTCCCAGTTGGCCCACTTCGGCACCAGGTTGGAGTTGGCCAGCAGCACGCGCGGCGCATCCTCGTGGGTCTGGAACACGCCGACCGGCTTGCCGGACTGGATCAGCAGGGTTTCGTTGGCTTCCAGCTGTTGCAGGGAAGCGAGGATCTGGTCGAAGCATTCCCAGTTGCGGGCCGCGCGGCCGATGCCGCCGTACACCACCAGGTGCTTGGGGTTTTCCGCCACTTCCCGGTCCAGGTTGTTCTGGATCATGCGGTAAGCGACTTCCGCGCCCCAGGTCTTGCACACTTTTTCCGGGCCGCGCGGGGCGCGGATGTCGCGGGTGGCGTCGTAGCGGGGATCGTGGTCCTGGTGCTGGGTGCTCATGTCATCTCCTCAAGTTGGTGAGTGCCGGCCTGCGCAGGCCGGCGCATGATCACAGGATAAGTTGTATAGACAACTCAGTCAACTCATTTTTTGTAGACTTGCCTGCCGCCGACCCAGGTTTCCAGCACGCCGATCTTGCCGATGTCCGCCGCCGGCACTTGGAACAGGTCGCGGTCGGTGATGATGAAATCGGCCCACTTGCCCTGTTCCAGCGTGCCGACCGCGTGCTCCTGGTGCGCGGCCCAGGCGGCGTCCAGGGTGAAGCAGCGCAAGGCCTCGGTCAGCGTCATGGCTTGCTCCAGGTGCCAGCCGCCGGCCGGCGTGCCGGCCATGTCCTGGCGCGTGACGGCGGCATGGATGCCCTGCAGCGGGTTGGGCGACTCGATCGGGAAATCCGAGCCGCAGGCAATGCGGCTGCCCTGCTTGAGGAAGGTGCGCCAGGCGTAGGCGCCCTGGATGCGCTGCGGGCCGACGCGCTGCTCGGCCATGTTCTGGTCGGACGTGGCGTGGGTCGGCTGCATGGACGGCACGATGCCCAGCTGCTGGAAGCGCGGGATGTCGGCCAGCTGCACCACTTGCGCGTGCTCGATGCGGTGGCGCGCGGCCGGCAGCGGATACTGCTTGCCGAGCTGCGCGAAGCTGTCGAGGATCTGCCGGTTGCCGGCGTCGCCAATGGCGTGCACATTGACCTGGTAGCCCGCCTTCATGGCCTTTTCCATCTTGGCGTGGATGGCGGCTTCGGTATTGAACAGCAGGCCCTTGGTGTGCGGGGCATCGCTGTAGGGATGGACCAGGGCCGCGCCGCGGCTGCCCAGCGCGCCGTCGGCATACAGCTTGACGGCGGCCAGCGCGTAATGGTCGTTGGCGTAACGCTTGATCGGGCCATATTGGGCCAGCTGGTCGAAGTCGGCGCCCACGTCGCCGATCATCGCGTAGACGCGGGTGGTGAGCCGGCCCTGCGTCGCGTATTCGCGCAGCAGGCGGTCGGCGCCGACATCGATGCCGGCATCGTGCACGCTGGTCAGGCCGACGCTGGATAGGATGCCCAGCGCGCCGTCGAGCATGGCGCGCGCTTCCTGCTCGGTCGGCTTGGGCAGGATCTTGTACACGTAATCCATTGCGGTATCGACCAGGATGCCAGTGGCGTTGCCGCTGGCGTCGCGCTCGATCTTGCCGCCTTCCGGATCCTGGGTGTCGCGCGTGATGCCGGCCGCTGCCAGCGCCTTGCTGTTGACCCACATGGCGTGGCCGTCGATGCGCTCCATGGCGGCGGGTCGGTCGTTCACCACGGCGTCCAGCTCGGCCGCGGTGGGAAAGCGGCCCAGCTTCCAGATTTCCTGGTTCCAGCCTTTGCCCCACACCCATTTGCGTTGCGGGTTGGCGGCGGCAAACCTGGCGACCGATTGCTGCGCGGCCGGCAGCGAGGTCGGGCTGTACAGGTCGGCGCTGGTGGCCACTTCACCCAAGCCGAAGACGTGGCCATGGGCATCGATCAAGCCGGGCAGCACGGTCTTGCCTTGCACGTCGATGCGGCGGTAGCCCTTGGCCTTGGCGGCGACTTCCTTGCCACTGCCGACGGCGACGATGCGGCCCTTGCCGTCGAATGCCAGCGCGCTGAATTGCACCAGCTTGCCCTTGGCGTCCAGCGTGTAGCCGTTGGCGTTCTCGATCAGGGTGCCGGGGGCGGCGTGGGCGGCAGTGGCCATGGCGGCAGCCAGCGCGGCGGCCAGCAGGGGACGGCGGAAGTGCATGGATTCGGTCCTTTCGAATTTGAAAGCAAGATCCAGAGTGTAGCTCGCTTCGCCGGCTGGTCCAATCATGCTTTGCACCAAGGAGCCTGACTATGCTGACGCTTTACGATTACCTGCCTTCGCAGAACGCATACAAAGTCCGCTTGCTGCTATCCCATCTCGGCCTGCCCTATCGCACGGAGCTGGTGAGCATTTTCGAGGGCGCGGGGCAGCGGGCGGAGTACCTTGCCATCAATCCGACCGGGGCGGTGCCGGCACTGCGGCTCGACGATGGACGGGTGCTGGCGGAGTCGAATGCCATCCTCACTTATCTGGCCAGCGGCACGCGCTACCTGCCTGCCGATGCCTTTGCGGCGGCCAAGGTGCAGCAGTGGATGTCGTTTGAGCAGGACTATGTGCTGCATATCGCTTCGCTGCGGCATTGGACCATGACGGGTAAGCTGGCGCGGCGGCCGGCGGCGCTGGTGGCGATGCGGCAGGCCGGGGGCTTGCGCGCGCTGCACATCCTGGAGCGCGAGCTGGCAACGCGGCCGTTCATCGCGGGCGACGCTTACACCATCGCGGATATGTCGCTGTTCGCTTACACCCATCGGGCGGATGAGGCGGGCTTGCCCTTGGGCGAGTTCGCGCATGTCTGCGCGTGGATCGCGCGCGTGCGGGCGCAGCCGGGTTTTCTCGACGAGCATCACCCGTATGCCATCGATCCGCATTCCTCGGCTGAGCTTCCTTGAGGGCACTCGGAATGGGGTCTCTGTTTGGGGTCCCCAACAAACTGCCTGAAAATTTGCCTGAAATTGCCTGAAACCTGCCTGAAATCGCCTGAAACGCTCATTCGTCGGGAAGCATGTCGGTGCGGCGCTCCATCTTGCCGTGCCGGCGGCTGGAAGCCTTCTCGATCAGGGCAAGCGCATTGCGCAAACTCTGCGCCATCACGGCCGGCGCGGTAGCCGGATCGTGCATTTGAAATGCCGGCAATGCATCGGACCGCGGCTTGCGCAATTGCTCGCTGCGGACAAATGCGGCGCTCTTCCAGTAGCGTTGTCCCGGCAAGCGCAGCGACAAGTCGCGCCATGCGTTGCGCGCCGACCCGGCGACGACGGCAGCGAAACGGTTCGGAGTCATCGGCGTGCCTTTGTACAGCACAGAGTTGCCCGCTACCTTGGCGATTGCATGGCAGCCAAGATATGTCATTCGCAGCTCCGTACCGTCCGGAAGGAATAGTTGCTTCCATTGGAAGCCGCGCGCTGCTTCATCCTGCACCCCGCGCGCGGCCGCAAGCCAGGACGATACAACGGCTTCGACGACTTCAGATGGGTCCCGACCGTCGCCATACTCCAGCAGATAATTCGCCAATTCAAGAAACAATGCGCTGGAGATTTGAACAGAAATCAGTTTGCGGCTCATGATTGCCTCCGTCGGATGGTATTGGAGTTAGACCGACGAAGGAAAACAGAGTTCAGACAATTTCAGGCGTCATTCAGGCAATTTCAGGCAAATTTTCAGGCAGTTTGTTGGGAGCCCCCAAACGAGAGACCTCCTCGGATACTCACTCAGCGTCGTGGAAGATGATGCCCAGGGTATGGCGATGGCCGGCGCGCAGGCGGCTGACGCCATGGCGCATGTTGACGCGGTAGCTGCCGCGCGTGCCCGCCACCGGGCGGTGGAACACCGGGAAGATGACGCAATCGCCCTGCTGCAACGGCACCACTTCCACGCGCGACTGCATGCGCGGGCGCTGTTCGGTGAGCACGAATTCGCCGCCCTCGAAGTCCTGCCCCGGCTGCGACAACAGGAAAGCCGCCTGTAGCGGGAACACGTGTTCGCCATACAGGTCCTGATGCAGGCAATTGTAATCGCCCGCCCCGTACTGCAGCAGCAGCGGCGTCGGCCGGGTCTGGCCGGCCGCATGACACCGCGCGATGAAGTCTTCATGGCGCGCCGGAAACCGCGGCTCCAGGCCCATGGTGGCGTACCAGCGGTTGGCGATGTCCGCCAAGGGCGGATACATGGTGGCGCGCAGTTCGGCGACCAGGTCCGGCAAGGGATAGCGGAAGTACTGGTACTCGCCCCTGCCGAAACCATGGCGCTGCATGACGACCCGGCTGCGGTAAAGTTCCTGCCGGCTGTAGCCCGCCGCCAACTGCAGGCATTCCTGCGGCGCCAGCACGCCGCGCACCAGGGCGCAGCCGTATTCGTCCAGGTCAGCCGCGATGCGCGGCCAGTCGAAGCCAGCGCCGCGACCGGCTGCGCTGCCGGGCCGGACAGCGGTGCGCGCCGCGGACGACGTCAGGGGCGGCGCTGCGCCGCTGGCGGAGCTCCGCGGCGCGGCGCCGGCGTCGGGCGCGGGCACCGGCGCGAACAGGTCGCGCGTCATGCGGCAGCCTGGCCGGCGGCGGCGTTGGCGGCGGCATCGGCGGCGCTGTTGGCCGCATCCGCCTCGCGTTCCAGCAAGGCCGCCTTGCGCTCGACGCCCCAGCGGTAGCCCGAGAGCGCGCCATCGTAGCGCACCACCCGGTGGCAGGGGATCGCCACCGCGATCGCATTGGCCGCGCAGGCCCCCGCCACCGCGCGCGCGCCGTTCGGTGCGCCGACGCGCGCCGCCAGTTCGGCATAGCTGACCGTCTCGCCGGCCGGAATGTCGCGCAAGGCTTGCCACACGCGCTGCTGGAAAGCGGTGCCGCGCACATCGAGCGGCAGATCGAGGCCGATCCGCGGCGCCTCGACGAAGGCGATCACGCGCGCCACCACCTGTTCATAGTCGGCCTCCGCCCCGCGCAATTCGGCTTGCGGGAAGCGGTCCTGCAAGTCGTGCACCAAGGCTTGCGGATCGTCGCCCAGCAGGATGCAGCAAATGCCGCGCGCCGTGCTCGCCACCAGGATCGCCCCCAGCGAGCACTGGGCGATGGCGAAGCGGATCACCGCCCCGCGCCCACCGGCGCGCCAGGCCGACGGCGTCATGCCCAGCGCGCCCGGCGTGGCGGCATAAAAGCGCCCGCTGGAATTGAAGCCGGCGGCGTAGATCGCCCCGGTCACCGTCGCCTCGTCGGCCAATCCCTGCTGCATGCGGCGCGCCCGCGCCGCCGCCGCATAGGCTTTCGGCGTCAGCCCGGTGTGGGCCTTGAACACGCGGTGGAAATGGAAGCGGCTCATGCCGCCGGCCGCGGCCAGCGCGTCCAGGTCGGGCGCCACCTCGGCCGCGTCGATCAGGCGGCACACCTCGGCCACCATGGCGGCCTGGCGCGCCGCCAGCGGCGGCTGGTCGGGCTTGCAACGTTTGCACGGGCGGAAGCCGGCCGCCTGCGCCGCGGCGGCACTGGCATGGAAGGCCACGTTGCCGCGCAGCGCCGGCCGCGCGCCGCAGGAGGGGCGGCAATAGACGCCGGTGGTGCGCACGGAATAAAAGAACTGGCCGTCGGCCGCGCTGTCGCGCGCTTGCACGGCCGCCCAGCGTTCGTTGTCGGTCAGATAATGGTTCATGTCGGGCTCCAAGCACTAGTATGCCACCATGCTAGGCCGCCGGCCGGCCGCCGGCACTCCGCCGCTTGCTATTGAATTCGCGGATGCTACAATCGCCGCACCCCGCACAGCGCAGCCCGGAGCCCGGTTTGGACCAAGCAGATCAGCAAGACACCCCCATCTTTCAGCGCATCAAGGATTATTTGCTGGCGCAGATTGCCGCCGGCGCCTGGCGCGAAGGCGATGTGATCCCCTCCGAGCAAGCGCTGGTCAAGCAATTTGGCGTGTCGCGCATGACGGTCAACCGCGCCGTGCGCGAATTGACGGCCGAGGGCGTGCTGACGCGGCGCCAGGGCGCCGGCACCTATGTCGCCGCGCAAAAGGTCCAGGCCACCTTGCTGGAAATCAAGAGCATCGCCGACGAAGTGCGGGCGCGCGGCCACGCCCACCGCAGCGCGCTGCAGCTGCTCGAGCGCGCCAAGGCCAGCGACGGGCTGGCCAAGGCGTTCGATTTGCCGGCCGGCCACGAGCTTTACCATTCCATCATCGTCCATTACGAGAACGGGGTGCCGATCCAGGTGGAGGACCGCTGGGTCAACCCGCTGTGCGCGCCCGACTACATGGCGCAGGATTTCAGCCACAGCACGCCCAATGAATACCTGATGCGCGCCGCCCCGCTGCAGGCGGCCAGCTACAGCATCGAAGCGCTGGCGCCGCCGCGCGACGTGGCCGAGATGCTGGCCATCGATGCGCGCGCGCCCTGCCTGGTGCTGAAGCGCCAGACCCAGTCGGCCGGCCGGGTGGCCTCGCTGGCCACCATGTGGCACCCCGGCCATCGCTACCAATTTGGCGGCAGCGTCCCCGCCTGAGCAATGCTATAGTTGTCCGCACGCCGGCACCGGCCGGCCTGAAAGGGATGCCTTTGCCGCCATTCAGCCCCACCGCCGCCCCGCCCGCCTGCCGGCGCCCGCGCCCGGGCCGCTGGCGCGCCCGCCTGCGGGCCGCGGCGCCGCGCTGGGCGCGCGCGCTGGCGGCCGCCGCGCTGTGGGCGGCGGCGGCGCCGGCGCTGGCGCTGGACGCCGTGACCATCCAGCTCAAGTGGCAGCACCAGTGGCAGTTCGCCGGCTATTACGCGGCGCAAGCCCAGGGCTATTACCGCGCGGCCGGCCTCGACGTCACGTTGCGCGAAGCCGTACCGGGCCAGGACCCGCTGCAAGCCGTGCTCGACGGCAAGGCGCATTACGGCATCGGCAATGCCGCGCTGCTGCTGCACCGCGCCCGCGGCGCGCCGGTGGTGGTGCTGGCGTCGGTGTTCCAGCATTCGCCGGCCGCGCTGGCGCTGCGCCTGGACGCGGCCGGCCAGCGCCTGCCCTGGGCCGGCGCGCGCGTGGCGCTGGCGCCGCACAATGAGGAATTGCTGCTGGCCCTGCAGCGCGACCAGGTGCCGCTGGACGGCTTGCGCCTGCTGCCGCGCAGCCACACCGTGGACGACCTGGCCGCCGGCCGCCTGGAAGCGCTGTCGGTCTACACCACCGATGCCCCGTTCGCCCTGCAGCGCAGCGGGATGCGCTACGAATTGCTGCTGCCGCGCAGCGTGGGCATCGATTTCTACGGCGACTTGCTGTACACCACCGAGGACGAGCTGCGCACCCAGCCGGCGCGCGCGCGCGCGCTGCGCGCGGCCACCCTGCGCGGCTGGCGCTACGCGCTGGCCCATCCGCAGGAAATGGTGGACTTGATCCGCGCCCGCTACCCCGAGCGCAGCACGCGCGAACAATTGCTGTGGGAGGCGGCGCACACGGCGCCGCTGCTGGAACAGCCGCTGATCGAACTGGGCTACAACAACCCGCTGCGCTGGCAAGCCATCGCCGACGCCTTCGCCGCCGGCGGCATGCTGCCCAAGGGCTACAAGGTCGACGGCTTCCTGTACCAGGATGACAGCAGCGCGCCGCAATGGCCGCTGGTGCTGGGGGTGGCGCTGGCCCTGCTGGCCGCGGCCGCGCTGTGGCGCCTGCTGCGCGTGTCGCGCGCCCTGCGCGGCGCCGAGGCGCGCGTGGGCGAGGCCGAGCGCATCGCCAGCTTCGCGCTGGAAGGGGCCGGCGAAGGATCGTGGGACTGGCAGCCGCAGCGCCCGGCGCTGCACCTGTCGCCGCGCTATTGCGACATCCTGGGCTACGCGCCGGGCGCGCTGCGCCCGGCCAACCTGGCGCAATGGCTGCAGCTGGTGCACCCGGACGAGCGCGCCCGCATCGCCGCCGAGCTGGCCGCGCTGGACGACCCGGCCGCCGGGCGCGCCCCGTTCACCATGGAATTCCGCATGGCGTGCCGCGACGGCAGCTGGACCTGGGTGCTGGCGCGCGGCATGGTGCTGGCGCGCGACGCGGCCGGCCGCCCCTTGCGCATCTCCGGCACCCTGGGCGACATTTCCGACCGCAGCGCGGCCGACCTGGCGCGCATGGCGGCCATGCTGGACGCGCTGCCGGGCGCCCTGCTGGTGGCCGACCGCGGCGGGCGCGTGCGCCAGGCCAATGGCGCCGCCGACGCCGTGTTCGCCGCCGCCCCCGGCCAGCTGGCCGGCGCCGCGATGGCGCTGCTGATCCCGGACGTGATGCGCGACATCCCGGGCCGCCCGAGCGAACTGTTCGCGCGCCCGCGCATGCCGGGCCGGGTGCTCACCGCGCGCCGCCTCGATGGCGCCCACTTCCCGGCCATGGTGCACCTGGCGCCGATCCAGCTGGCCGGGCAGGGCCTGGTGGTGGTGTCGCTGCGCGACATGACCCAGCGCCAGCGCGCCGAGGAAGCGCTGCAGGCATCCTCCGAGCGCTACCGCCTGATCGTGCAAACCGCGGCCGAAGGCATCTGGATGTGCGACGCCGCCGAGCGCACCAGCTTCGTCAACCCCACCATGGCGCGCATGCTGGGCTACGAGGTCGAGCACATGCTGGGGCGCCCGATGGCCGACTTCATGGACCCCGACAGCGCCGCCCTGCAGCGCGCCAGCCTGGCGCGCGCCGGCGCCGGCGCGGCCGAACCGGCCGAGGGCCGCTTCTACCGCCAGGACGGTTCCGCGCTGTGGGCGCTGCTGGCCACCAGCACCGTCAACGCCGACGACGGGCGCTACGCCGGCACCCTGACCATGGTCACCGACATCACCGACCGCCGCCTGGCCGAACTGGCGCTGCGCCACTCCAACCAGCGCCTGGCGTCGGTGTTCAACGCCGTCACCAACGGCCTGCTGGTGTTCGACGCCGCCGGCAACGTGGTCGAATGCAATGCCGCCGCCAGCCGCATGCTGGGGCGCGCCGCCGCGCGCGGCGCCGGCGCCTGGGACGGGATGCACGAGGATGGCCACCGCTTCAGCGCGCCCGAGCACCCGGTGGCGCAGGCGCTGGCGTCGGGCCAGCCGGTGCGCGAGGTGGTGATGGGGGTGGCGGCCGAGGGCGACACGTGCTGGCTGTCGGTCAACGTCGAACCGCTGCGCGACGAGCACGGGCCGGGCCGCATGGTGGTGGCCAGCCTGACCGACATCAGTTACCGCAAGCGCAGCGAGGATGCGCTGCGCCAGGGCGAGCAGCGGCTGCAGGAAATCATCCAGATGATGCCGATCGGCCTGTTCATCAAGGACAAGGACAGCCGCATGCTGCTGATGAACCGCGCCTGCGAGCAGCAGTTCGGCTACACCTTCGACGAATTGAACAACGGCGACTACAGCGCGCTGCACGCGCCGGAGGAGATTGCCGGCTTCCGCGCCAAGGACTTGGAAGCGTTCGCCGGGCGCACCCTGATCGATTTCGAGGAAACCATCTGGAACCCGGCGCTGGGCCAGGCGCGCCACTTGCGCACCTTCAAGAAGCCGGTGTACGACGCGCACGGTGCGCCGGCCTACCTGATTTGCATGGCGATCGACATTTCCGACAGCAAGGCCACCGAACGCGCCTTGCGCGAATTGAACGAGCACCTGGAGGAGCGGGTGGCGCAGCGCACCGCCCAGCTGGAAGAGGCGCGCCGGCAGGCCGAGGAAGCGTCGGCCGCCAAGGGCCAGTTCCTGGCCAAGATGAGCCACGAAATCCGCACCCCGATGAATGGCGTGATCGGCATGGCGTACCTGGCGCTGAAGACCGAGCTGGAGCCGCGCCAGCGCGACTACCTGGAAAAGATCCGCTTCGCCGGCGAACATTTGCTGCGCATCATCGACGACATCCTCGACATTTCCAAGATCGAGGCCGGCAAGCTGGCCATCGAGGAGGTCGACTTCGCGCTCGACCACGTGATCCAGACCCTGACCACGGTGGTGGCGCCGAAAGCGGCCAGCCGCGGCTTGCGCCTGCACTTCACCCTCGACCCGGCGCTGCCGCCGGTGCTGCGCGGCGACCCGCTGCGCCTGGGCCAGATCCTGATCAACTACGTCAACAATGCGATCAAGTTTTCCGAGCACGGCAGCATCGAGGTCAGCGTGCGCCGCGTGCTGGCCGACGCCGACGCCTGCCTGCTGCGCTTCGAGGTGCGCGACCATGGCATCGGCCTGTCCGAGGCCGAGCAAGCCAAATTGTTCCAAGCCTTCCAGCAGGCCGACAGCGCCATCACGCGCGAATACGGCGGCACCGGCCTGGGCCTGGCGATCTGCAAGCAGCTGGCCCAGCTGATGGGCGGCGAGGTGGGCGTGCACAGCGCGCCCGGCGCCGGCAGCACGTTCTGGTGCACGGCGCGCCTGGGCCTGGGGCGCGGCGCGCCGCAGCCGGACGCGGCGCTGCCGGCGCGCGCCAGCGCCCTGCTGGACGGCGCGCCCGGCAGCAGCGCCATGCAGGCGCTCAAGGATGCGCGCATCCTGCTGGTCGAGGACAATACCTTCAACCAGCAAATCGCGCTGGAAATGCTGGAGGAAGCCGGCTCCTCGGTGTGCCTGGCCAACAATGGCGCCGAAGCACTGGACTTGCTGCAGCAGGCCGCCTTCGACTGCGTGCTGATGGATGTGCAAATGCCGCTGATGGATGGGCTGGAAGCGACGCGCCGCATCCGCGCCGACCCCGCCCTGGCCACCACGCGCGTGCTGGCCATGACCGCCACCGCCACCAAGGATGACCGCGAACGCTGCCTGCAGGCCGGCATGGACGACTTCATCGCCAAGCCGATCCAGCCGGCCCTGATGTACCAGAAGATTGCCAGCTGGCTGCCGCCGCGCGCGCCCGGCGCCGCCGCCGAGGCCGCCCCGCGCCCGGCCGGCCGCGCCGCCTTCCGCCCCACGCTGGCCGGCGACCCGGCCATCATCGACTTGTCGGTGCTGGCCCAGCTCTTGGGCTACCACCCGCACAAGATCCGCCAGTTCGCCTTCAAGTTCCTGCAAACCAGCGAAGCGGGCTTTAACGAGATGGAAGCGGCGCTGGCGGCCGGCGAGCTGCAAAAGGTGCGCGAGCTGGGCCATCGCATCAAGAGCAGCGCGCGCGCCGTGGGCGCGCTCGGCATGGCCGAACTGTGCCAGCAGCTGGAACAATTGCCCGGCGCCGAAGGCGACGCCGCCCCCGCCACCGCCGCCGCGCGCCGCCTGCTCGACCGCTTATGGCCGCTGCTGCACGCGGTGAGCGAACACATCATGACCAACACGACCTTTGCCGACGATGACTGACCCTGCCCGCGCGCCGCTGCGCATCCTGCTGGTCGATGACGACCCCTTCATGCTCAGCCTGTTGAGCGATATGTTCGACGAGCTGGGCGCCGGCGCCGTGCGCAGCGAAAGCGATGCGCGCCAGGCGCTGCTGGCGTTGCCGGCCCACCGCCCCGACTTGCTGGTGTGCGATTTGTCGATGCCGGACATGGATGGCATCGAATTCCTGGCGCAAGTGGCGGCCAGCCGCTTCGGCGGCGCCGTGGCGCTGCTGTCCGGCATGGATGCCGGCGTGCGCCAGGCCGCCGAAACGCTGGCGCGCGCGCACGGCCTGGCCTTGCTGGGCACGCTGGCCAAGCCGGCCACCCCGGCCGCCCTGGCCGAGCTGCTGGACCAGGCCGCCGCGCGCCAGGGGTGAGCCTGCCGCCGCCGCGGTGACATTGGGTGAGATTCGCCGGGCGGGGCGGCTGGTACACTGGCGCCCTTTCCAACGCAGGACATCCGTATGGCAACCGTGGACGATTTCCCGAGCAATTCCAGCACCACCGGCAGCGTCGCGCCGGGCCGCCCGCTCATAGGCCGCCTCGAGGTCGCCGGCGACCATGACTGGATCAAGGTCTGGCTGCAAGCCGGCCAGCTGTACAGTTTCGGCTTGACCCCGCCCTACCTGATGGGCGTCGACCTGCTGGACCAGCGCGGCAGCGTCCTGCGCAGCTTCGATTACCACCCGGTCTATATGGCCATCGGCGGCGACTTCAGCGTGGCGGCCGACGGCGAGTATGTCCTCGCCGTGCGCAACGCGTCTGTGCAGGAAGGCGGCACGCCCTACACCCTGAACCTGCAAAGCAAACCGCTGCACGACGATATCGGCGATACCGCCGCCGGCGCGCTGGCCGTCGGCGTCGGCCAGACGGTGAACGGCCGCCTGGACGGGCCGCTCGACCGCGATGCCATCAGCTTCCCGGTGCTGGCCGGCACCACCTACACGCTGGCCCTGCAGGCGGCGGCGCTGGACGGCCTGGCCGCGGCGCTGGGCGGCAGCCAATGGCTGGCCACCGATGGCCAGGGCCACTATGCCTTCACGGCCGACCAGGATGGCGCCTTCGTCGCCCAGTTGGGCCAGAGCGGCTACCAGATCACCCAGGCCCAGCGCGACCTGGCCTACACGCTGGCCATCGGCGCCGCCGCCGACGATTTCGGCGCCAGCGCCGCCACGGCCGGCCGGCTGGCGGTGGGCGCCAGCGTCGCCGGGCAGTTGGGGCTGGGCGACCGCGACTGGATCGCCGTCGACTTGCAGGCGGGCCAGACTTACTGGTTCAAGCTGGGCGGCGACCCCGCCATGCAGGGCTTGCAGGCGTCGGTCATCGACCGCGACGGCTACGCCCTGGAAGCGGCCTACCTGAACCAGGGCTTCGAGGCGCCGGTACTGGCCGTCAAGCCCGGCCAGAGCGGGACGTACTATTACGCAGTGCAGGGCCGCGGCACCGGCGCCTACCAGCTGACGGCCAGCCTGCCCGGCACCGACGATGTGCCCGATGGCGCGCCGCTGCTGCTGCACGACAACCGGCCGCAAGTGGGCACGTTCGAAGTCCAGGGCGACAGCGACAGCTTCCGCTTCGACGCGCTGGCCGGCCACAGCTATGAAATCATCGTGCGCGGCAGCACGCCGCCGCCGGCCGTGGTCAGCGGCCCCAACGGCACCCTGCATGCGCTGGGCGAGAGCGCCGGCGACACCGCCTATTACCGCACCACGGCCTTCAACGACCGCCGCCACACCATCGAACTCGACGGCAGCGGCATGGCGCCCGGCACCAGCTATACGCTCCAGGTGCGCGACACCGGCATCGACGACCACTGGGATTTCCTGGCCGAGCGCAGTGTCCTGCTGGGCAACGGCAGCGTGAGCGGCACCCTGGACGGCGCGCTCGACGCCGACACCTTCCGCGTCTTCCTGGAGCAAGGCCGCAGTTACCGCTTCGCCCTGACCGGCGGCACGCTGCCGGGCGACGCGGCCGGCACCCTGCTGCTGGGCAGCGACGATGCGCGCCCCGGCGGCGCCTGGGCGGTTTCGCCCGGCGGCGGCCCGGCCGTCCTGGAGTTCACCGCGCGCTGGACCGGCGACTATGCCTTGAGCGTGGTGGGCCACGGCGCCCGCAGCGGCAGCTACACCGTCAGCGCCAGCACCAGCGACGGCGACACCCAGGCGCCCACCCTGCTGGCCGGCCCGCCCGCCAGCCTCGGCCTGGGCGCGCCCTTGACCCTGCAGTTCAGCGAGCCGGTGCGCGCGCATGCCGGGCTGATGCGCATCGTCGATGGCGACGGCCAGCTCATCGTCAGCGGCGCCCAGCTGGCCGCCAGCGCCGGCGCCGACGGCAGCGTGGCCATCGCCACGGCGCGGCTGTTGCAGCCCGGCGAATTGTTGCGCCTGGAGTGGGCGCCCGGCGCCATCACCGACCGCACCGGCAATGCCTACCAGGGCGCGGCCAGCCTGCGCTTCGCCACCGCGCCCGCCGCGCCGAGCGCCGGCGACGACGTGCTGGCCGGGCACGGCAACGGCCAGGCCATCGCCGGCGGCGCCGGCCTCGATACCGTGGTGTACGGCGGGCCGCGCAGTTCTTACCAGGTCAGCCAGGCCGCCGGCCAGTTCCAGGTGCGCGCCCAGGGCGCCGCCAGCGCCGACGTGTTGAGCGGCATCGAACGCCTGGCATTCACCGACCAGGCCGTGGCGCTCGACGGCGGCGGCAGCGCCGGCCAGGTGTTCCGCCTGTACCAGGCCGCCTTCAACCGCGCGCCCGACGCGGTCGGCCTCGGCTTCTGGATCTACCAGCACGACCATGGCATGGGCCTGGACGCCATCGCCGCACAATTCATCGCCAGTCCCGAATTCACCCAGCTGTATGGCGCCGCCCCGGGCACTGCGCAATTCGTCGACTTGCTGTACCAGAACGTGCTGCACCGCGCCGGCGAGGCAGGCGGCGTCGCGCACTGGAACAAAGTGCTCGACGGCGGCTACCCGCGCGCCGGCGTGCTGGCCGCCTTCAGCGAATCGCCGGAAAACGTCGCGCAACTGGCGCCGCTGACCGATGCCGGGTTCGGCTACACGCCCTGGAGCTATTGACGGCCGGCCGGACCCGGGTGTCGGCGGCGCACCCTGGGCAGCACACGCCCGGAAAAAATCGGTTATTATTTGTGCCATTCCCGCCCTGATTCCCTGTTGACCCCCAGTATTGAATTAGTGCAGTTCGTCGCCAGATGGGCGATAACGGCAAGGGATTTTCCCGGGCGACTATCCATTAAGGAAAAACAATGAGCGACTTGATCAAACACATTACCGATGCCTCCTTCGACAGCGACGTGCTGAAGGCCGACCGCCCCGTGCTGGTGGACTTCTGGGCCGAATGGTGCGGCCCCTGCAAGAGCATCGCCCCGATCCTGGAAGAAGTGGCCAAGGAATACGACGGCAAGCTGACCATCGCCAAGATGGACGTGGACAGCAACCAGGCCGTGCCGGGCAAGTTCGGCATCCGCGGCATCCCGACCCTGATCCTGTTCAAAAATGGCGTGCCGGCCGCACAAAAAGTGGGCGCCATGGCAAAAGGCCAATTGACCTCTTTCATCGACAGCAATATTTGATGTAAGATAGGCGGTGCTGCGCCCGCAGCCCGCCTGAATGGCAGGGAAAGCGCCCAAAAACCTTTCCCTTATAACTAGAGACCCACGCAGTTCCCTCCCCTACCCTTACTTTCCCGTCACGGGACACTCAAACAGCTATGCACCTTTCTGAACTTAAGGCTATGCACGTTTCAGCGTTGCTGGAAATGGCCATCAGCCTCGATATCGACAATGCGGCCCGCCTGCGCAAGCAGGAACTGATGTTCGCGATCCTGAAAAAACGCGCCAAGGCCGGCGAACAGATCTTCGGCGACGGCGCCCTGGAAGTGCTGCCGGACGGCTTCGGCTTCCTGCGCTCGCCCGACGCCTCGTATATGGCGTCGACCGACGATATTTACATTTCCCCGTCCCAGATCCGCCGCTTCAACCTGCACACCGGCGACTCGATCGAGGGCGAGGTGCGTACCCCGAAGGATGGCGAGCGTTATTTCGCCCTGGTGAAGGTGGACAAGGTCAACGGCGAATCGCCGGAAGCGTCCAAGCACCGCATCCTGTTTGAGAACCTGACCCCGCTGCACCCGAACGTGCCGCTGCGCCTCGAGCGCGACATGACCGGCACCGAGAACATCACCGGCCGCATCATCGACCTGGTGGCGCCGATCGGCAAGGGCCAGCGCGGCCTGCTGGTGGCCTCGCCCAAGTCCGGTAAATCGGTGATGCTGCAGCATATCGCGCACGCCATCACCACCAACCATCCGGACGTGACCCTGATCGTGCTGCTGATCGACGAACGTCCGGAGGAAGTGACCGAGATGCAGCGCTCGGTGCGCGGCGAAGTGGTCGCGTCCACCTTCGACGAACCGGCCACGCGCCACGTGCAGGTGGCCGAGATGGTGCTGGAAAAGGCCAAGCGCCTGGTCGAAATGAAGAAGGACGTGGTGATCCTGCTGGACTCGATCACCCGCCTGGCGCGCGCCTACAACACCGTGATCCCGGCTTCGGGCAAGGTGCTGACCGGCGGTGTCGACGCCAACGCGCTGCAGCGTCCGAAGCGCTTCTTCGGCGCCGCCCGTAACGTGGAAGAAGGCGGCTCGCTGACCATCGTGGCCACCGCGCTGATCGAGACCGGCTCGCGCATGGACGACGTGATTTACGAGGAATTCAAGGGCACCGGCAATATGGAAGTGCACCTGGAGCGCCGCCTGGCCGAAAAGCGCGTCTACCCGGCCATCAACCTGAACAAGTCCGGCACCCGCCGCGAGGAATTGCTGATCAAGGCCGACCAGCTGCAAAAGATCTGGATCCTGCGCAAGCTGCTGTACTCGATGGACGAGATCGAGGCGATGGAGTTCATCCTCGACAAGATGCGCGCGACCAAGAACAATGGCGAGTTCTTCGAGATGATGCGGCGCGGCGGTTAACACCGCCGAACCGGTAAACCGGGGTCTGACCCGCAGGGTCAGACCCCGTCTGCGCCGCGGCCGCGGGGTTTGCGAAACCCGCGGCCGTTGTACACCCGGGGTCTGGCCCTTGGGCCTGACCCCGCTGTACCGGTTTTGATGTATAATCGCGAGTTCCGTTAACCCCTGGCAAGTGGATAGCAATCGGGTCAAGAAGCAAGATGGACCGCCGAAGTGCTGCCTGGCTACCAACATTGAGAGAAAAGCATGAAAGCTGATACCCATCCAGAATACCGCGAAGTCCTGTTCCACGACGTGTCCTGCGACTTCAAGTTCGTGACCCGTTCGACCATCCAGACCCGCGAAACCGCGACCCACGAAGGCAAGGAATACCCACTGGTCAAGATCGAAGTGTCGTCCGAATCGCACCCGTTCTTCACCGGCCAGCACAAGATCGTCGACACCGCCGGTCGCGTGGAAAAGTTCCGCCAGAAGTTCGGCAAGGTCGGTTCCAAGACTTCCGTTGCCAACGCCTGATCGCGTCCGCATCGAAAAAAAGGCAGCTGCGGCTGCCTTTTTTCTTTTTAGCCGTCATACTCCAGCTTTCCCAAGAATTAAAACGACCGATGAAGCCAGTCCGTCTTCCCGCCGCCGCCACCCGCACGCTGCCCCGCTGGGCCATTTTCGCCCTGGGCTTGCTGTACATCCTGCCGGGCCTGATCGGGCGCGAACCGTGGAAAAACGATGACGCCGCCAGCTTCGGCGTGATGTGGACCATGGCCCACGGCAGCTGGCAGGATTGGCTGTGGCCGAATATCGCCGGCCTTTCCGTCACCGACGAAGGCCCGCTGGCCTTCTGGCTGGGCGCGCTGGGCATCAAGCTGTTCGGCTGGGCCATCGGCGACGTGCTGGGCGCGCGCGTGGCCACCCTGGCCATCTTCCTGCTGGGCGCGATGTCGCTGTGGTATGCCACCTTCAACCTGGGCCGCCGTCCGGAAGCGCAGCCGCTGCGCCTGGCCTTCGGCGGCCAGCCGGAACCGGACGACTTCGGCCGCACCCTGGGCGATGCCGCCGTCCTGATTTACCTCGGCTGCCTGGGCCTCCTGGTGCACAGCCATGAAACCACGGCCGAACCGCTGCAAGTGTCGCTGCTGGCCCTGACGCTTTACCGCAGCGTGCGCTACATGGAATTGCCGTCGCTGCGCAATGCCGCCCTGGTCGGCATGGCCCTGGGCTTGCTGACCCTGACCCGCGGCTGGGTGGTGCCGGCGGCGCTGGTGCTGGCCCTGCTGGCCTGCACCCGTTTCCTGGCGATGCCGGCCGCGCGCTCGCTGCGCGACCTGGCCCTGGCGCTGGCGGTGGCCGCCGGCGTGACCGCGCTGTGGGCCGTGCCCACCCTGCTGGCCCGCCCCTACGGGCAAGCACCGCTGGCGGCGTGGCTGGCCTGGAACACCGCCCAGCTCAAGGTCGGCAGTTTCGATGGCTTGCGCACCTTCTTCCGCGTCGGCGTCTGGTTCTTCTGGCCGGCCTGGCCCTTCGCCGCCTGGGCCGTGTGGGCGTGGCGCCGCCAGAGCAACCTGCTGCACATCGTGGTGCCGACCACCTTCGTCACGGTGGCCACCCTGCTGGTGTTGCTGAACCCGGCGCCGGAACAGGGGCATTTGCTGATGCTGCTGCCGCCGCTGGCCATCATGGCCGCCTTCGGCTTGCTGACCATGAAGCGCGGCGCCATCAACGCCATCGACTGGTTCAGCGTGATGGTGCTGACCCTGTGCGCCGCCGTGCTGTGGATCTTCTATTACGCCCAGCTCACCGGTTGGCCGGCCAAGCCGGCGCACAATGTGCTCAAGCTCTTGCCCGGCTTTACCCCGCACATCAGCTGGCTGTCCCTGCTGGTGGGCGTGTGCGCCACCGCCGGCTGGTTCGTGCTGGTGCATTGGCGCATTTCGCGCCGCCCGGCCGTGCTGTGGCGCGCCGTGGTGCTGTCGTCCGGCGGCTTGATCCTGATCTGGATCCTGTTGATGACCTTGTTCTTGCCGCACGTCAATTACAGCAAGAGCTACGCCACCGTGGCCCGGCAAGCGGCGGCGGCCCTGCCGCCCGGCACCGATTGCGTGCAAAGCAATGTCACGCCCGCCCAGCGGGCCTCGTTCGCCTTCTTCGGCGGCCTGCCGTTCAACGGCGTCGACGACCGCGCTTGCCAGGTGATGTTGTTGCAAGACAACATCAAGGCCAGGGCCCAGCAGCAGCAACCCGGCCCCCAGTGGCACTTGCTGTGGGAAGGCGGGCGCGCCTCCGACCGCAGCGAGCGCTTCCGCCTGTTCCGGCGCATGCCCTGACTGTCCGCCGCCCGCGCACCCTGCTATCCTGTGAGCGAGGATAGCAACGAGGTAGCCAATGGCAACGGGGGTTTCGCTTTTAGCAATGCTGCTGGCCGGCGCGGCGACGGCCGCGCCCGTCCCGCGCTTGGTCATCACCACCGAGCATTCGCCGCCCGCCAGCATGAAGGTGGGCCAGCGGGTGGTCGGCCGCGAAAGCGAGAAAATCCACGAAATGCTGGCCCGTGCCGGCGTCGCCTACAGCATCGACGTGCTGCCCTGGAAGCGTGCCTACACCATGGCGCAGCGCAATCCCTACACCTGCGTCTATTCCACATCGCGCACGCAGGAGCGCGAAACCCTGTTCAAATGGATCGGTCCCACCGATGAAGCGGAATGGGTGTTGATGGGGCGCGCCGGCCGCCACTACCAGGTGCATGCCCTGGACGATGCGCGCAAGCTGCGCATCGGGACCTACCATGGCGATGTGCGCGACGAATTCCTGCGCGCGCGCGGTTTCGATGTCGACGGTGCGCCGGACAATGCCGCCAATGCGAAAAAACTCCTGCTCGGCCGCATCGACCTGTGGGCCGTGGGGGTACGCAACCAGGACCTGGGGGCCCTGGCCCAGTTCGCGCCGCCGGGCACCCTGGTGCCGGTGCTGACCTTCCATCGCACCAAGGTCTACCTGGCGTGCCACCGCTCCGTGCCCGACGCCCTGGTCGAGCGCCTGAACGCCATCCTCGACAGCATGCGCAAAGATGGCACTTTTACAAGGTTGGAAAAGAAATACGGGCAATGGCAAAGCACCAAATGAATTGCCATTATTACTGTTGCGCAACTAAAGTTTTTTTGCCGCACAGCTGAGACAGCAATGGATTTTCTCAGGTATAGTCCCCATATGCAGAAAGTTGCCGTGAGGCATTTTCGACAACATGGGGCCAGCCGAGGCGACCGCCGCCGGCCATAGGCCCACCAGAAACCTCGTGTTCCAGGCCTATGTTCAATATCTACAAGCTCCAACTCGCCCTCAAGAATCCCATGGTGCGCATCAGCCTGCTGATGCTGGCCGCCGCCGCCCTCGCCTTTGCGCTGTTGCGCGGCGACGTGGCCCAGGATGCCGCGCCGGTGGTGCGCTCGCAGAATATCGGTGAAATCACCGCCCTGGTGGCCCAGCGCGACCGGCTCGACTACCTGCTGATCGCGCGCCCGCTGGCCGATTCGCCGCGCTACATCTACAAATTCAAGCACGACGCCACGCTGCACGTGGTGGTGGTGCCCAGCACCTCGCACCAGAGCCTGGAGCGTGAAGTGCTGCTGCGCCATAACCTCCCCTACGCCATCGCCAAGGACGACTACCTGGCCGCCCACAAGGGCGTGCTGCTGGACGATGGCGGCCAGTGGGCCAGCGTGCAAGCGTTCCTGAAGCGCCACGCCTTCGATATTTTCGTGGTCGGCCTGGTGCTGTTCGTGCTCAAGTGGGGCATCCCGGGCATGGGCCCGAGCGCGGCGGTGATCACGCCGGACCAGTTGAAGGGGTCGCTGGACGACTTGATCGGCATGGAAGACATCAAGCAGGAAGTGCTGCACCTGGAAGACATGATCCGCAACCGCGAAGTCTACAAGTCGCACAATATCGACAAGCCCTTCAACGTGATGCTGACCGGCCCGGCCGGCACCGGCAAGACCAAGCTGGCCGGCTACCTGGCCAAGCGCCTCGGCTACCCGCTGATCCAGGCGTCCGGTTCGGCGCTCGAGTCGGGTTATGTGGGCGGCGGCTCCAAGGCCCTGAATGCGCTGTACAAGAAGGCTTGCGCACGCGGCAACTGCATCATTTTCCTGGACGAGGCGCAAGCCTTGTTCATGCCGCGCGGCCGCGGCGAAAAGAAGTGGGAAGACGATACCGCCAACACCTTGCTCGGCTTGCTCGATGGCGTGAAAAGCGAACAGGGCGCCGGCGTGATCTGGATCGTCGCCTCCAACTTCGACGATGCCTCGACGCCGATGGATGAAGCCATGCTGCGCCGCTTCAGCGTGAAGATCAACTTCCGCCTGCCCAACAAGGCCGAACGCCGCGCCCTGCTCGATTCCTTCCTCAAGCGCAAGCAGGCCGGCCTGGTGGATTGGCAGGACATGGACCTGGACCAGGTGGCCGAGATCACCGCCAACCTCAGCCCCGCGCTGCTGGAAACCGTGGTCGACCGTGCCTCGATGATTTCGATCCAGGAAAAATGCGTGATCAATACCGACTTGATGTTCCGCGCCTTCGAGCGCGCCACCATCGGCTTGACCGACCGCGCCACCACGGCGGAAAAGACGCGCCAGCGCGAACGCATCGCCTTGCACGAGCTGGGCCACTTCTTCATGCAGATCGACCCTTACCTGCGCGCCGGCCTGCCGCTGGCGCAAGTGAAGGAAAAGTCGCACTTGCTGAAGATTTCCACCGAAGCGGTGTCGAAGATGAATGCGCTGGGCTATGTGCTGAGCGCGGGCGACGACATGTCGCTGCGCACGCTGGAGGAAATGGAACGCGACGTGATGCAGCTGTACGGCGGCGTGGCGGCGGAAGAATTGTTCTATGGCGCGCGCGGCATTTCGGTAGGCAGCCAGAACGATATCGAGAAGGCCACCAAGATGCTCAACATGATGGTCAACCGGCTGTCGATGTATTCGCGCTCCAAGCTCGATTACAGCCAGTTGCGCGGCGAGGTGGGCGACGAGCACACCCTGGTGCAGGTGGAAGCCAAGGCCGACGAACTATACAGCACCACCCTGGCGGCGATGCGCGATTACCGCGGCGTGATGGAATCGATCAAGGATGAATTGATGGAGCGCTACGTGCTGTCGAAGGACGCCATCTTCGCCCTGCTGGAGGAACGCCTCGACACGGCGCCCCTGCAGCAGGCCGCGTGATCAGTGCCGCGTCGTGGCGCACCGCTTTGGTGCGCCACCACCGCGGCATTGTCGCTTCAGCGCGATGCCACCACGCGGACATTGGTTGCCGTCATGGCGACCGACATGGGCAAGCGCTCGAAATTATCGATCACCACCTGCTCGCCCTGGTCGCGGAACTCCACGCGGGTGCCCGCTGCGGTCAGGAAGACATTGGGGGCAATCGGATACAGTTGCACCCGTTCCTCGTTTTTCAGGCGGGCCCAGTAATGGCGGCCGGACTGCGTGAAACGGATGTACTTGTCATTGCTTAACGCATAGTGGTGGGCGAAGTCATCGAAATCGCCCTTGTACATCCGGTAGGTGGCTTCAGGAGCCTTGATCTGGACAGTAGGATCGTCGGGGCCGGCAGCCACAGCGCTACCGCCCAACATCAGTGCAGCCACGGCACTCAGCATCATCAGCTTTTTCATCATCTTCTCCGATTTGGTTTGCCTGGTGCCCCGCAAGTCGAAAGTGTGCGGGGACGATTCAAAGGTAGCAAAGCGTTGTTCGGATGTGCAGCACCGGGCGACAAACCGCAAGTTCCGGGGAATAGAACGCATGGCGCGCGGACGAACTGCAACCTGGGTTTGGGGGACTCGCCGTCGGGTGCGGCAATCATGTCCGGGGCGCCTGGCCCGTGTCGGGGGCGCTCGGGACCGGGGCGGATGGGGTGCATCCGCGCCGGCGGTCCAAACCTGGTACCCGGCGCCGTCGCCGCGTAGGCGGGGCGCTGTGGGAGCAAACCAGGGCTGCGGGCTGTGCAGTGCCGGCTTGCGGCGGCCTGGCATCGGCCGCAGTATCTCTTCTAGCCAATCCATCCTACGCCCCTCGGTTTCAGCTGGAAAGCTGCCTGGGCCCTGATATTTTTCAATGCCCGGCCGCCTTCCCATAGCTTTAATATTGCTACAGGGTTGCCGCTGCCGGGCAAATCGGTAATAATGCACGTCGCGTTAAGTGGCCCGAGTGGTGAAATTGGTAGACGCAGCGGACTCAAAATCCGCCGCCGCAAGGCGTGCCGGTTCGATTCCGGCCTCGGGCACCACGCAAATTCCCGCCTTCCAGACATAGGCTGCGGCACCGGCCGCGGCGTTCCCGGTCTTGCCCCTGCGGGCCTGCTTACAAGGCCGATGTATCGGTGAACAGCAGCACCTTGCGCGCGCCGAAATTGAACAGGACGATCAGGGCCCCGGCGGCCAGCTTGGCGGCCAGCACCGGCACGCCGGCCCGGTCGACCAGCAGGCCGATCACCAGCAAGTTCAAGCCCAGGCCCAATACCCCGACCAAGGCATACAGCGCAAACTCGTGCTGCCAGTGCGACATGCGGCGGAAGTCGAACACCCAGCGGATCGCCAGCAGGTAATGGCACGCGATGCCCAGCGCGTATGCCATCGCCGCCGCCAGCAGGTAGTGCAGGCGCGCATACTCGAGCAGCAGGTAAAGCGCGGCCAGGTCGATGCCGAACGCCAGGGCGCCGGCCGCGCCGTAGCGCAGGAACTGGCGCGCCAGGCGGTGCCGGTTCACGGCGCTTCCCGCCGCGGGCGCAGCAGGGCGCAATCGTGCAGGTAGAAGGCGTGGCCGCCGCCAATGGCGCTGGCCACCACCGCCGGGCCAAGCTGGCGGCGCAAGACGACGAAGTCCAGTTCCGGGTCGGCGCAGGCATGGGCCAGGCTGGCCTCGGTCGGCGGCTTCAGGCGCGCAATCGCCTCCGCATTTTCGAGGCGGGTGCGGCGGCGGACGCCGTCCATCATGCCCAGCTGTTCCAGGCGCGCCAGGCGCTGCCGGCCTTCCAAGGCCGTGCCGCGGTTGAACACGCCTCCCGCCAGCTGCGGGTTGCTGCCATAGCTGGCGCGGCCCAGCACGAACCAGGTGTAGCGCAGCTCGTCTTCCCAATACACGGTCGCCTGCGGCCCGATCAAGGGCAGGAAGTTGGCGCGCACCGCCTGCGCGGTGGCCGGCGGCAGCCAGGCCGCCGCGTCGGCGCGGGCGACCGCCACGGCCGCGCTGCCGGCCAGGCAGGCCAGCGCCAGGCCGTAGGCTGCCGCCAGCCGGCCCTGGCCGCCCCAGCGCCATACCTGGACCAGCAGGCCGACGCCCAGCAGGGCGGCCGCGCCGCGCTTGAGCCAGATCCACAGCCACAGGTCGCCGAAGGTGGCGATCGGGATATCGCTCTGCCAGATGCCGGTCCAGGCCGGGCCGCCGGCGATTTCGCGCAGCAGTGCGCAAGCCAGCACGGCCAGGAAGGCCAGGGCCAGGCGGTAGTGGCGCAGCGACAGTTCCCACGGCTGGGCCTGCCTGCCCTGGTGGCACAGCAGGCCGGCGGCGGCCAGGCCCAGCAGGCCGCCCAAGGTGTTGCGTGTCAGGATGGCGACGCAAAAGGCCAGCAGCAGCGCGCGGAACAGGCGTCCGCGGTGCCAGAATTGCTGCCACAGGCAGGCCAGCGCGATGGCCGAGGCCATCTGCACGATCCACATGACGCGCCAGGGCTGGGCCTGCAGCAGCAGCAGGTTGTGCGTGAGGCCGGTGCCCACCCAGCACGCCAGCAGGCCGGCCGCCCCGGTCAGCGCCACGCAGCCGAAGAAGCGCGCGCGCGCGCCCTGTCCCAGCCAGGCCGCCGCCAGCACCAGGCTGAAGGCCACGGCAGCGCGGCTGGCCCAGGCGCCAAACACCCAGCCATCCCAGGCCACGCCGGCCGTCGTCGCCAGCACGTGGGCATACCAGGTATCGTCCATGGTGCGCAGCAGGCGGTCGAACGGTGCCACGCCCAGCAAGGCGGCGCCGGCCAGCACGCCGCCGATGAGCAAGGCCGCCAGCGCGGTCCGGCGCATGCGGCGCTTGCCCTCGGCCAGGAACAGCACGCCGAACAGGCCGACGCCGGCCGCCATCAACGGGTGCAGCAGCAGCGCCAGCAGCAGCGCCGGCACGCCCCATGGCCAGCGGCCGCGCACGGCGCAGCCCATGGCCAGCATGCCCAGCGCCTCGGCAAAGATGCGCGGCGTGGGGAAGCTCTCGGCCAGGTTGAAAGTGGTCATGGTGGGCCCGTAATCCGATGGCAGGGCCACCAGCAGCGCCAGCGTCAGCCACAGGCCCAGGCCGCGCTGGAAGGCGGCCGCCAGGAAGGCGGCACTGCCCAGCCACAGCAGGCTGCCCGCCCCCTGCACCAGCCAGGCTGCGGTATCCAGGCCGCAGGCGCGGATCAGGGCCGCATACAGGGGGCTGAACAGCGTGAACGCGTCCTGCGAGCCGTACAGCAGGAACAGGTCGCGCCGGAACTGGTCCGGGTACAGGCGCTGCAGCGCCTGCAGCGCGTACAGGCGGCTGTCATGCCACAGCCCTTCCCACGGATGGCACAACAGCCACAATGCCGCCAGCACCAGCAGCGCCGGCGCGATGCGCCGGTCCCACTTCCAGCCAGCCAGCATGGTCATGCGCGGGCGCGCTCCGCCGAGAACAGCAGTGCTTTGCGCGCGCCAAAATTGAACAACAGGATGGCGGCGGCCGCCAGCAGCTTGGCCGCCAGGTACGGCGTGCGCAGCAGTTCCACCAGCAGGCTGATCGCCAGGCCGTTCAGGATCAGCCCGGCAATCCCGATCAGGAAGAAGATGGCGAATTCGCGCTCCCACTGGGTGACGCGGCGGAAATCAAACACCCAGCGCACGGAAATCAGGTAATTGACCACCATGCCGAGCAGGTAGGACAGGCAGGCCGCCGTCAGGTAATGCAAGCCCAGCACGTGGGCCAGCAGGTACAGGCCGCCAAAATCGACCACGAAGGCCGCGCCCCCCACGAAGACGTAGCGGATGAACTGCACCAGGCCATTCGAGGAATGGCGTTTGCCCAGGAGTTTGCGGAACATCGGTGTTTACCTCTCTGCCCGTTGGCGGGCACAGCTATACAGGAAATGGTTGACGCCGGCGGACGCGTCGCTCACCTTCGCAATGGCCGCCTTGCCCAGCGCCCGGTCCAGCACCACAAAGTCCAGGCCCGGATCGGCGCATGCCGCGTTGAGCGCCCCCAGCCCCGGCGCTGCCGGCGCCAGCGTCGGCAAGCCGCCCGGGGCGCGCCGGATTTCCCGCTCGCCCAGCGCATGCAGCCGCCGCAGGCGGCGCATGCCTTCCATGGCGGTCGCGCGCTGGAACGGCGCGCCGGCCAGCTGGTAGTTCGCACCATAGCTGGAGCGCCCCAGCACGAACCAGGTCAGGCGCAAGCTGTTCGCCCAGTACACGGTGGCATGCAGCGGGATGAGGGGCAGGAAACTGGCCTGCACCTGGGCTTGCACGGCGGGCGCCATCAGCTGCGCCCTGGCGCTGATGGTGTGGGACAGCCAGGCGCTGGCGCCCAGCGCGGCGGCGGCCAGCGCGCCGGCGCCAAGGCGCGCGCCGACGTTCGCAGCGCCTGCCAGGCGCCACACCAGCAGGAGCAGGCTGCCGCCCAGCAGCGCCGCGCCGCCCAGCTTGCCGGCCGCCCACAGCCAGCGCACCGGCGCCAGGTCGGCATACTGCGCGGCCAGGTGGGGCTTGAGCACGTCGGCTTGCAGGAAGATGTCGTACAGCCACATGCTGCCCAGCGCCAGCAGCATGCCCGCCAGCAGGCGCACCGTGCGCTGCGGCAGTGGCGGCGCCCCCGCGCGCGCCAGCCGGCACAGGGCCAGCCCGGCGGCGATGGCCAGCGCGCCGCCGATCGAATTGCGGGTCAGGACCGCCAGCACGAACGTGGCGAGCGCCAGGCGGAACAAGGGGCCACGCGGCCAGTATTCGATCAGCAGCCAGGACAGCGCCAGGGCCGCGCCCGCTTGCACCAGCCACAGCGCGCGCCAAGGCTGGACCTGGATCAGCAGCAGATTGTCAAGCCAGCCGGTACCGATGGCGCTGGCAAGCAGGCCCAGCACACCGCCCAGGGCCAGGCATGCATACACCCGGCCAGGCACGCGCGGCGCCAGGCGCGCCGCCGTGCACAGCATGGCGAACGGCACCGCCAGCCGCCCGGCATAGGGCAGCAAATCCCATGCCTTCCACGTCACCATCGGCGTCATCTGCTTGAGGTACTCGAGCCAGGCCGCGTCGACGCTGGCCAGGAGGCGGTTGAACGGTGCGACGCCGGCGGCGCCCAGTGCCAGCCCGGCCAGGCCTGCCAGGCCCATCCCTGCCACGACGGCGCGGCGGGCCGGCCCTTGTGCCGCGTACAGCACGCAGAACAGGGCGACCCCGAGCGCCATCAGCGGATGCATCAGGAAGGCCATCAACAGCAGCGGCACGCTCCAGCGCCATTGGCCGCGTACGACGAAGGCGAGCGTCAGCATGCCGAACGCTTCGGCAAACAGGCGCGGCGTCAGGAAGGGCTCGGCCAGGCTGATGAGGGAAACCGGGTCATAGCTGGTGGGCAGCAACAGCAGCAAGGCCAGCGCCAGCCAGCGCTGCATGCCTTGCAGCAGCGCCGATACCAGCAAGGCGGCGCCGCCCATCCACAGCACGGCGCCGGCCGTATGCAGCAGCAGCGCGCCGGCCTGCAGGCCGAAGGCGCGGATGGCCGCCGCATACAGGGGGCTGAACAGGGTATAGGCGTCCTGCGAGCCAAACAGGAAGTACAGGTCGTGCCGGAAATTCGCGGGGTGGAGATGGTGCAGCGCCTGCGCCGCATACAGCTGGCCGTCGTGCCACAAGCCTTCCCATGGCCGCGTGAACAACCACGCCGCCAGCAGCATGAGCAGGGCCAGCGTATTGCGCCAGGCTTGGCCGGCCGCCGGCACCGGCCCCGCCGGCACCGCCGGCACGGGCCGCAGCGGCACTACCGGCGGGCCGTGCCTTGGCCCCGGCCGCCTGGGGGCGGCCGGTTGCGGGTCGGGCAACTGGCGCAGCGGTTGGCTCATGCCGCTTTCTTCTCTTCGTGGTACTCGTCATCGATGTTGACGTCCCACAGCGGGTCCTTGGAGGCGGCGCCGGAGGCGATCGCTTCCACCGCCAGCTTGGCGGTCAGCATCGAATGGTCCTGGTTGTTGTAGCGGTGCATGCCGTTGCGGCCCACCAGGAACAGGTTGCCGATGCTGTCGGTGAAGCGGCGCACCACGTCGAACTGGTCATAGCTGCCGAAGTACGCAGGGTAAGCCTTGGGCACGCGCACCACGGTGCCGTCCAGCGTGTGCTGGTGGCGCAGGATGCCGATCTTGGCCAGCTCGCCGGCACCGAACTGGACCAGCGCCGCGTCGTCCATCTGCCACAGGTCGTCGTCTTCGTTGCAGAAATACTCCAGGCCCAGCCACATGGTGTCCTCGTCCTGGACCAGGTAAGGGCTCCAATTGTTGAAGATTTGCAGGCGGCCAATGCGCACATCCTTTTCCTGGATGTAGATCCAATTGTCGGGCAAGGCCTGGCCATCGGCGTTCAGCACATCCGCCTTGCGCACCAGCAGGCCGACGGTGAGGAAGTCGCGGTACATCAAACCCTCGGCCACCCGCCGCACGTCGGCCGGCACGGCATCGCCCATGCCTTTGATCAGCTCGCGCACCGGCATGGTGGAGACGGCGTACTGGCAGGCGTGGCGGAAGCTGGCGCCGCTGGCGCGGTCGGTGCCGTTCACCGCCACCACTTGGCCGTCCTGCACTTCGATGCCGCTCACCTGCTGGTTGAAGTGGATTTCGCCGCCGCCTTCGGTCACCAGGCGCGCCACTTCCTGCCACATCTGGCCCGGGCCGAATTTCGGATACAGGAATTGTTCGATCAGGCTGGTCTCGGTGCCCTTTTGCGCGACGCCGGTGCTGCGTTTGAAGACTTGCTTGACGGCGTGCCACAGCGCCTTGCTGATGTTCAAGCCCTTGATGCGCTGCGCGCCCCAGTCGGCGCTGATCTGGTCGCACGGGATGCCCCACACCTTGTGGGTGTAATCCTTGAAGAAGGTTTCATACAACTCGCGGCCGAAGCGGTTGATCATGAAGTCTTCCAGGTTTTTCTCCGGGGTGCGCGGGAACAGCGTGATCCAGCCATAGGTCACGCCGACTTTCAGCAGGCGCCACAGGCCCAGTTTGCGGGCGGTGGCGACGTTCATCTTGATCGGGTAGTCGAAGAAGCGGCGCAGGAAGAAAATGCGCGACAGGCGCGAGCGCACCAGCATGCGGCGCTCGTCGTCGCCGTCCGGCGCGCTGCCGGCCACTTGCACCGAGGTCTTCTTGTTCTGGTAGGTCAGGTCGAGCGAGGCATTGGCGGCCGCATCGATCGGCAGGATTTCCTGCCACCAGTTCATGACCCAGTCCGATTTGGAAAAGAAGCGGTGGCCGCCCAAGTCCATGCGGTTGCCGTTATGGCAGACCGTACGCGAAATGCCGCCGACCTCGCTGCTCGCCTCGAGCACGATGGGACGGATATTGGTCGTCCGGATTAACTCCAGCGCCGCAGTCAGGCCTGCGGGACCTGCGCCGATGATCACGGCGGATTGCTGTCCCATGACAACTATTCCTTCCAGTAGATAAAGTAATGAAAGCCGCTGCCCAAGAAACGGGCAGCGGCCTCCGGAATTTTACCGTGGGGAAATTAAAAATACTATAACTGTGTGGGCGATTGTGGCGTGGAACCCGCAGCCAGGCGCTGGTACAGGCTGGCGTAGTCCGCCGCCATCTTCTGCGCCGTGAACAATTGCCAATAGCGCGCCTCGGCGCGGCGGCCCATGTCGGCCGCCAGCTGCGGATGGTCCCACAGGGTGCGCATGGCCCGCCCGAAGGCGGCCGCGTCGCTGGGCGGCACCACCAGGCCGGTGTCGTTGTCGATATTGATATAGGTGGTGCCGGTGCCGATTTCGCTGGAAATCATCGGCTTGCCGTACATCGCCCCCTCCAGCAGGGAAATGCCGAACGCTTCCGAGCGCAGGTGCGATGGGAACGCCATCGCGTAGCACAGCTGGAGCAGCGCCACCTTGTCTTCCTCGTCGACGGCGCCGACGAATTGCACATGGTGCAGGCCGAGGCGCTCGGCATGGGCCTTCAATTCCTGCTCGATCGGGCCGGCGCCGACGATCACCACCGGATAGTCGGTGCTGGCCACGGCGTCGAGCAGGATGTGCAAGCCCTTGTAATAGCGCAGCACGCCGATGAACAGGAAGAAGCGCCTGCCGCCGGTGCGCCGGCGCCACTTCTCCAGGACCTCGGGACGCGGTTCGATATAGGTCGCGCGGTCCAGGCCGAAGGGGATGGTGCTGACCTTGTCGCGGTAGCGGCCCAGCACTTCGGACGAGGCGAAGTAGTTCGGCGAGGTGGCCACGATGGCATCGACGTCGCGCAGGAAGCGGCGCTTGAGCGGCGCATACACGCGCAGCAGCGTCTTCTGGCGCACGATGTCGGAATGGTAGGTCACCACGCTCGGCTTGTTCACGCGCGCCATGAAATGGGCCAGGTCCATGAACGGCCACGGGAAGTGGTAGTGGATCACGTCCGCCTGGCGTGCCAGGCGCGCCAGCTGGCGGATGGCGCGGAACGAGAAGGCATTGGAGGCGATCTCGAAGTCCAGCGGCACGCGGTGCACGGCATGGCCTTCGATCTCGATGGTTTCGGGGCCGCCGTTGCGGGTCAGGGTGAGCACTTCATTGGTCACGCCCAGGCGGCCGGTGCCCACGCACATCTGGCGGATCACCTGTTCGATGCCGCCCCAGGAATCCGGGTAGTAAGTCTTGTAAAAATGGAGCACGCGCATGGTCGGTTTACTGCTTCAAAATATGTTGGTACACGGCGGCGGTTTGGCGCGCCGTTTCGCGCCAGGTCAGCTGCAGGGCGCGCCGTTCGCCGGCGGCGATGCAGCGTGCGCGCAGGGCGTCGTCGCGCGCCAGGTCGAGCATGGCGGCGCCGATGGCCGGCACCGACAGCGGGTCCACTTCCAGCGCCGCGCCGGCGCACACTTCCGGCAGCGAAGTGCCGTTGCCGGCGATGACCGGCACGCGCGAGGCGAACGCTTCCACGATGGGGATCCCGAAGCCCTCGTACAGCGAGGGGAACACCAGCGCACCGGCGCCGGCGTACAGGTGGCGCAAGGCCTGCTCGTCGGTCAGGCGGTCCAGCCAGAGCACGTTTTCGCCCCGCTCGGCGGCGCCGCGCAGCTGGCGCTGCAAGTCCTCGCTGCGCCAGCCGGGCTGGCCGACCACCACCAGCTGGCGCGCGGCGCGGATCACGGCCGGCAAGCCGAGGTAGGCCGCCAAGATGCGCTCCACGTTCTTGCGCGGCTGCAGCGTGCCGACGAACAGGTAATAGCCCCGGCGCAAGCCGTGGCGCGCCAGCGTGGCGTCGCAGGCGGCGGCCGGCACCGGGTCCAGCCAGGCCTCGTCCACGCCGTTATGCACCACGCTGATGCGGCGCTCGTCGACGCCGAAACATTGCACCAGCTCCGCCACCGCGAACTGCGATACCGCGATCACATGGTCGGCCTTGCGCGCCGCCTTGATTTGCAGCCAGTTCTTCAGGCGGCGCTGCCGCGGGTTGCACCACTGCGGATAGGCGATCGGCAGCGCATCGTGCAAGGTGGCGACGATGGGCCTGTCCATGCGGATGATGCGGTAATCGGTGGCGTGGAAAATGTCCACGTCCATGCCCTGCCGCACGAAAGCCGGCGCGGCCAGGTCGCGCAGCGTGGCCAGCGGGAAGGAATGCGGCATGGGCCGGCCCACGCTGAGCGCGCCGGCGGGACCGAAGGAATACGGCTGCACCGCCACGCCGGCGCTTGGCAAGGCGCCCAGCAAGGCTTTGCTGTACACGCCGATGCCATCCAGCCGCCCGCCGGTCAGGCCCGGCTCAGTCGTGGTGGTGGAAAGGCCAACGCGCAAGGCGCTCACGCCTGGTACATCCACCGCAAGGTCTGCTCCAGCGGGAGCGGGTCGATGGCGCCCACCACGCCGGCCAGGCGGCGGTTGTCGCCGGTCAGGCGCACCACTTCGTTGGCGCGCACGAAGGCGGGGTTGACGTGCACATTGATCTTGTAGCCGGCAATGTCTTCCATCATGCGCAGCGCTTCGCCCAGCGAATAAGCCTTGCCTGAGCTGACGTTGAACACTTGCCCGGCCGGCGCCGCCGCCAGCAGCCGGCGGTAGGCCGCGGCCACCACGCGCACGTCGGAAAAGTCGCGCCACACGTGCAGGTTGCCCAGCTCGATGTCCTGCGCCTTGCGGCGGAAGTGCGCCACGATCTTCGGCAGCAGGAAGTTTTCCGCCTGGCCGACGCCGGTGTAATTGAATGGCCGCACCAGGATGATGGGCAGCTTGTCCATCCACAGCCGGGCCGCGTATTCCATGGCCAGCTTGGAGACGGCGTAATCGTTGGCCGGTGACGGCGGCACGTCTTCATGCAGCACTTCGACCGTGGAATTGCCGTAGATATTGGCGCTGGAAGCGAGCAGCACCGCGGCAGGCTTGCGCTCCAGCGCGGCCAGCGCTTCCAGCAGGTGGCGCGTGGCCACCACGTTCACCTTGTAGATCTGCTCGACGTCGCTGTGGCCGACGAAGGCAATCGCCGCCAGGTGCACCACCACGTCGGGTTGCACCTCGCGCACGGCGGCAGCCACCGCCGCGCGGTCTGTCAGGTCGACTTCAATGGTGCGCGCCCCGCTCACCGGCCTGGCATGGCCCGGCGCCGCGGTGCCGACGATTTCATAACCGGCGGCCGCCAGTTCGGCCGCCACGTAATGGCCGGTGAAGCCGTGCAGGCCGGTCACCAGCGCGCGCTTGCCGGCGCCTTCACTTTCCGGCGACAGCAAAACCAGGCTGCCTGCCATCTCAGAGCGATACGCCGGCGGTGTTGCGGCGCATGTCGGCTTCGACCATCATCTGGCACAGCTCTTCCAGCGTGGTCTTGGGCTGCCAGCCCAGTTCCTTCATGGCCTTGGCCGGGTTGCCGATCAACAGGTCCACTTCCGCCGGGCGGTAGAACTTCGGCGACACGCGCACCAGCACCTTGCCGCTGTGGGCGTCGTGGCCGGTCTCGTGCTCGGCGCTGCCCTGCCACTCGATGGCGATGCCGGCGGCCTTGAATGCCATGGTCACGAAATCGCGCACGGTTTCGGTGCGGTTGGTGGCCAGCACATAGGTGTCCGGCCGGTCGGCCTGCAGCATGCGCCACATGCCTTCCACGTATTCCTTGGCGAAGCCCCAGTCGCGCTTGGCGTCCAGGTTGCCCAGCTCCAGCACGTCCAGCTTGCCCAGCTTGATCTTGGCCACCGAGTCGGTGATCTTGCGAGTCACGAATTCGCGGCCGCGCAGCGGCGACTCATGGTTGAACAGGATGCCCGAGGAGGCGAACATGCCATAGGATTCGCGGTAGTTCACGGTCATCCAGTGCGCATACAGCTTGGCCACGCCGTACGGGCTGCGCGGGTAGAAGGGGGTGTCTTCCTGCTGCGGGATGGCTTGCACCTTGCCGAACATTTCGGAAGTGGACGCCTGGTAGAAGCGGATTTTCGGATTGACGATGCGGATCGCTTCCAGCAGGTTGGTCACACCGACGCCCGTGATTTCGGCGGTGGTGACCGGCTGCTCGAACGACACGCCGACGAACGATTGCGCTGCCAGGTTGTACACCTCGTCGAAGTTGCCCTGCTGGAGCAGGCGCAAGATGCAGCCCAGGTCGGTCAGGTCGAACTCGACCAGCTTCAGCTGCGGGTGGTCCTGGATGCCCAGTTCCTCGATGCGCCAGAAGTTGACGGAGCTGGTGCGGCGGAAGGTGCCGGTCACCTGGTAGCCTTTTTCCAGCAGCAGCTGTGCCAGATAGGCACCATCCTGGCCGGTGATGCCCGTGATCAGGGCGCGTTTCGTGGTTTGCATTGTCTTATCCAAACGGCATCTTTTCAAACCGGGTATTGTAACAGAGCCATCCCCGCCGCCCGCTTGGGACGGCAGGGGTCTTACAACAGTTACATATTGTTACCGGGAAACTTTTAGCCCTGGACGTAGCCATAGCCGCGCGCCATGGCGGCGGCAGCGATCGGCAACAGGGCGAACAGGTGGATTTCGATCATCAGGGTCTTGCGGACCGCACGGATGTCCATCTCTTCCGGCGCGAAACCGGCATCGGCCGCCTGCGCCTTGCGCCAGCGCAGGAAAGCGCGGGTGGGCTTGATCGACAGCAGGCCGACCACGCCATACAGCACCACCTTGGTCCAGAACACGTGGTTGTGCAAATAGAAGTCCGCCCCCTTGGCGCCGAAGAATACGCGCAGGAATCCGATGGCCAGCAGGGACATGGCCATCAGGCCGAGCGCGATATCGTATTTGGCCGCCAGCGGGACGGCCGGCGGCTGCATGCCCGGCCGCACCAGCACCAGCTGGGCGGTGATGGCGGCGGCCATGCCAAAGGCCAGCAAATGGTGCACGACGGCGAGCAGCAGGTCGACCATGGCCGGCCGCCTTATGCGCGTTCCGACACCGCGTCGACCACGCACAGCGCCGTCATGTTGACGATGCGGCGTACGGTGGCGGACGGCGTCAGGATGTGCACCGGCGCGGCGCAGCCGAGCAGGATCGGGCCGATGGCGATGCCATTGCCGGCGGTCTTGACCAGGTTGTAGGCGATGTTGGCGGCGTCGATGTTCGGCATCACCACCAGGTTGGCATCCTGCTTCAGGGTGGTGTGCGGCAGCAGCTTGTGGCGCAGCTTGGAATCGAGCGCCGTGTCGCCATGCATTTCGCCGTCCACTTCCAGGTCCGGCGCGCGCTGGCGCACCAGGTCCAGCGCGGCGCGCATCTTTTGCGCCGACTCGCTGTTGGAGGAGCCAAAGTTCGAATGCGACAGCAGCGCCGCGCGCGGCACCAGGCCGAAGCGCTTCATCTCTTCCGCCGCCATGATGGTGATGGCCGCGATCTCGTTGGCGTTCGGGTTTTCGTTGACGTGGGTGTCGACCATGGCCAGCTGGCGCTCCGGCAGCACCAGGATGTTCATGGCGGCGTAGACGCAGGCGCCCGGGCGCTTGCCCAGCACCTGGTCGATGTAATGCAGGTGCAGCTGGGTGGTGCCGAAGGTGCCGCAGATCATGCCGTCGGCATCGCCCTTCTTGATCATCATGGCGCCGATCAGGGAATGGCGGCGGCGCATTTCCAGCTTGGCATATTCCTGCGTCACGCCCTTGCGGCTGGTCAACTCGTAATAGGCTTGCCAGTATTCGCGGTAACGCTCATCGAAGTCGGGGTTGATCACATCGTAATCGATGCCCTGCTTCAGGCGCAGGCCGAATTTCTGCACGCGCGCATCCAGCACGGCCGGGCGGCCGACCAGGATCGGGCGCGCCAGCTTCTCGTCGACCACCACCTGCACCGCGCGCAGCACGCGCTCTTCCTCGCCTTCGGCATAGACGATGCGCTTCATGTCGGGCGGGGTCTGCTTGGCCACCGAGAACACCGGCTTCATGAAGGTGCCGGAACGGTAGACGAATTGCTGCAGGCTGTCGGCGTAAGCTTCCAGGTCCTTGATCGGACGGGTGGCGACGCCGGATTCCTCGGCCGCTTTGGCCACGGCCGGTGCGATCTTGGTCAGCAGGCGCGGGTCGAACGGCATCGGGATCAGGTATTCCGGGCCGAAGGCCAGGTTGGCGATGCCGTAGGTGGTGGCCACGATGTCCGACTGCTCGGCGTGCGCCAGGTCGGCAATCGCGTGCACCACGGCGATTTCCATTTCGCGCGTGATGGTGCTGGCGCCGCTGTCGAGCGCGCCGCGGAAGATGTAGGGGAAGCACAGCACGTTGTTGACCTGGTTCGGGTAGTCCGAACGGCCGGTGCAGATGATGGCGTCGCCGCGCACCGCTTTCACGTCTTCCGGCAGGATTTCCGGGTTCGGGTTGGCCAGCGCCAGGATCAGCGGGTTGGGCGCCATCTGCTTGACCATGTCCTGCTTCAGCACGCCGCCGGCGGACAGGCCGAGGAAGATGTCGGCGCCTTCGATCACTTCAGCCAGGGTGCGGGCCGTGGTGTCGCTGGCGAAGCGTTCCTTGTCCGGGTCCATCAGCTCGGTGCGGCCTTTATAGACCACGCCGGCCAGGTCGGTGACGATGATGTTCTCGATCGGGAAGCCGAGGTCGACGATCAGGTCGAGGCAGGCCAGGGCCGCCGCGCCGGCGCCGGACACCACCAGCTTGCACTTCTTGATGTCCTTGCCGATGTACTTCAGGCCATTCAGGATGGCGGCGCCGACGATGATGGCGGTGCCGTGCTGGTCATCGTGGAACACCGGGATCTTCATCTTTTCGCGCAGCTTGCGCTCGATGTAGAAGCATTCCGGCGCCTTGATGTCTTCCAGGTTGATGCCGCCGAAGGTCGGCTCCAGCGAGGCGATGATGTCGACCAGCT
>CBFGQI010000042.1:0-37635 GCA_965650885.1 uncultured Oxalobacteraceae bacterium | reverse complement strand
CAAAGGTTACCGAGGAGCACTTCAAAAAAACATGACGTGGATCAAATCCGGTCGTCGTCCTGTAAAACCCGCATTGCCGGGCCGACCATATCGTCGAACTGGCCGTCGTCCGAGGCCTTGAAAAATAGCCACAGCGCGCCGAACACCAGGCCCACGCTGAGCGGTATAAGCAGGTAGAGTGATTCCATGTTGTTAACTCCTGCGCAAACGCAGCGCATTCAGGATGACGATGGCGGAACTGGCCGCCATGCCGACGCCGGACAGCCAGGGGCTCAGCAGGCCGAAGGCCGCTGCCGGAATGGCAATCAGGTTGTACAGCGTGGCCCAGGCCAGGTTTTGGCGGATCACGCGCATGGTGCGGCCGGCGCTGCGGGCGGTGTCGGCCAGCAGCGGCAGGCGCGCATCGAGCAGCACGCAGTCGGCGTGCACCTGGGCCAGTGTGGCGCCACCGCCCATGGCGAACGAGACATCGGCGGCGCTCAGCACGGCGGCATCGTTGATGCCGTCGCCCACCATCGCCACCACCGCGCCGCGCGCCTGCAGCGCCTGCACATAGGCGACCTTTTCATCGGGCAGGCAATCGCCGATCGCTTCGGCGATGCCCAACTGCCCGGCCACGCTGGCGGCCAGCGCTTGCTGGTCGCCGCTGAGCAGCACGACCTTCTTGCCGAGCCGGCGGAAATAGTCGACCGTGGCTTGGGCGTCCGGCCGCAGCGCATCGCTGACCAGGAAGCGCCCCAGCCAGCGGCCCTGCATGCCCAGCCAGACGGTGGTCGCCGGCGCGTCGCCCGCGCCGCCGCCGCTGCCGCCGTGCCCGGCCGCGTGTGCCAGTGCCGGTACCGGGCTGCCGGCGAGGCCGGCCACGTAGGCCGCGGTCCCCAGGCGGTAGCGTACGCCGTTGACCGTCCCTTCCATGCCCTGGCCGGCCTGCTCTTGCAAATTGCTGGCGCCAGCCGCGCCGGTGCCGTGCGCCCCGGCCGCCGCCCTGATGGCGCGCGCTATCGGATGGGCGCTGCCTGCTTCGAGTGCCGACGCCACGCGCAGGATGCCGACCATGCGTGCACCGTCGATGGCGTCCACACGCTGCACCGTCGGTCGGCCTTCGGTCAGCGTGCCAGTCTTGTCGAACACGATATGGGTGGCGCGGTGCAGCGTTTCGAGTACGTGCGGCTGCACGATCAAGGCGCCTTTGCCGAGCAGTCGGTCGGTGGCGGCAGCCAGGGCGGAGGGCGTGGCCAGCGACAAGGCGCAAGGGCACGACACCACCAGCACCGCTATGGCCACCGGCCACGCGCGCGCAGCATCGTACCAGCTCCAGAAGCCGAAGCTGGCCGCGGCGAACAGCAGCAGCGCCGCCACGAACCAGGAGGCGGTGCGGTCCGCCCACAGTGCAATCTTCGGCTTGGCGCTGCCGGCGCGTTCGATCAGCTTGAGCAAGCCGGCCAGCGTGCTGTCCCGCGCCGGCTTCTCGACGCGCAGCACCACCGGGCTGCCGGCATTCACCGCGCCACCGGGTATGGCATCGCCCGCCACCTTGCGCTGCGGGGCGCTCTCACCCGTCAACAGCGCCAGGTCGACGGCGGTGGCGCCTTCGACCACCACGCAATCCGCCGCCACCGCCTCGCCGCCTTTGACGAGGATGTGGTCGCCCGCCGCCAGTGCACTGGCCGGAACGGCAACGGTATTGTGCGAACCGGGCCAGGCGGACAGACGCTGTGCCAATTCCGGTGCGCCATGGCGCAGGCGGGTCAGCGCCGATGCCGCCTTGCGCCGCGCCACCATTTCCAGGTAGCGGCTGGCCAGCAGCAGGAAGATGAACATCGTGACCGAGTCGTAATACACCTCGCCTTCGCCGCGGAAGGTCGACACTGCACTGCCGATGAAAGCAGCCAGGATGCCGAGTGCCACCGGCACGTCCATGCCAAGTGCGCGCGCCTTCAGGCTGGCCCAGGCGCCTTTCAGGAACGGCTGGGCGGAATAGGCGATGGCCGGCAGCGTCAGCAGCAGGCTGGCCCATCGCATCAGGGCCGCCATGCCGGCGTCCAGCGTGCCGTCGTCGCCGGCCATGTATTCGGGCGCGACGTACATCATCACCTGCATCATCGACAGCCCGGCCACGAACAACTGCCGGCCCAGCGTGCGGCTGGCCTTCTGCAGTTGGGCGTCGTGGCGCGTGGCGTCGTAGGGCCAGGCGTCGTAGCCGATGCTGCGCACCGCTTCCAGCAGCGCGGCGGCATTGGTCTTGTCCTTATGCCAGCGGAGGAACAACTTTTCGGTGGCGACGTTCAGGTTCGCCTGCTGCACGCCGTCAACCTGGCGCAGGCGATGCTCGATCAGCCAGACGCAAGCCGCGCAGCGTATGCCCTCCACCAGCAGGGTCGTTTCACGCGCATCGCCATCGCTGACGATGGCTGGATCGTCGTCCGGCAGCGCCAGCGCGGCCGGCACCAGCGCCGCAGTGCCCTTGGCGCCAGCCGTGCCGGCGCCGGCGCCGCCAGGCGTGGCTGCAAAACCATCGCGCTCGCGGTAATAACTGGTTTGACCGATATCGACGATCGTCTGCGCCACCGCCGCGCAGCCCGGACAGCACATGGCGCGCACGCGGCCGTCGATCGTCACGCGCCACCCGGCGTCCGAAGGCACCGGCTGGCCGCAATGGAAGCATCCTGTGATTTCCGTCATGTTCATGGCTGTACCGTCATGCAGAGCACATCGAGCCAGCCATGCCGGCCGCCAGCGGCGCGTACCAGTCCCAGCAGCCCGAAGCCCAGCACCAGCAGGCCGCACGCCACGCGCACCGCGCGCTGTTGCAGGTACTGGCGCAGCCGTGCGCCGGCCATGCCCATGGCCAGCAGCATCGGCAGCGTACCGAGCCCGAAGGCGCCCATCACCAGCGCGCCGTCCAGCGCGGAGCCGGTCAGCATCGCCGTCAGCAGCACGCTATAGACCATCCCGCATGGCACCCAGCCCCACAAGCCGCCGAGGGCCAGTGCCTTCAGCGGCGTATCCATCGGCACCAGGGGTTTGACCAGTGGCTGCACGCGGCGCCACAGTACTGCGCCGGCCGCCTCCACGCGGGCCAGGCCGCGCCACGCATCCATCAGGTATAACCCCATGGCGGCGAGCATCAGGTTCGCCATCCAGTACGCCACGACCTGTGCCGACGCCACGCGCGCCAGGCTTGCCACGCCACCGGCCAGGCCGCCTGCCACCGCCCCGGCCAGCATATAGCTGGCGATGCGGCCGGTGTTATAGGCCAGCACATGGCCGGCTTGCGCCGCTGCCGTCGCCGCAGCGCGGCCGGCCGGCGCGATCGGAATCACACGCCCCGGCGCGCGGCCGGCCGACGGGGCGCCCGCGCTGAACGCGCTGACAATGCCGCCGCACATGCCGGCGCAATGCACGCTGCCGGCCAGGCCGGCAATCAGGACGGGCAACAGGTTCATGGTTCCCTCAAATCGTGCGCGAGAAGCGCAGCGGATGCACCTGGCCCGGTGCCGTGCCGGCGGCGCGGTCCGCCGCCAGGTGGCGGTCGAACACCATGCAGATATTGCGGATCAGCAGGCGGCCCTTGGGCGTGACGGAAATCCAGTCATCCTCGATGGCCAGCAAACCGTCGCGTTCGAACTCGCGCAGCTTCTCGATCTCCTTGGCGAAATACTGCTTGAAGCGGATCGGGTAACCGAGTTCCAGCGCCGAGATCGACAATTCGAAATTGCACATCAACCTCTGGATCACCATGCGGCGCAGCAGGTCGTCGTTATCCATCGCATAGCCGCGCGCGATCGGCAGGCGGCCCTGGTCCAGGCGCGCGTAATACTCGTCCAGCGTTTTCTCGTTCTGGCTGTAGGTGCCGTTCACCGAGCTGATGGCCGATACCCCCAGCGCCACCAGGTCGGTTTCCGCGTGGGTCGAATAACCCTGGAAATTGCGGTGCAGCCGGCCCTGGCGCTGGGCCACGGCCAGGTCATCGTTCGGCTTGGCGAAATGGTCCATGCCGATGTAGACATAGCCTGCTTGGGTCAGGCGCTTGATGCACAGCGCCAGCATATCCAGCTTGGCGGCGGGCGTCGGCAGCTCGTCTTCGGCGATGCGGCGCTGCGGCTTGAACAGGTGCGGCATATGGGCATAGTTGTACAAGGCGATGCGGTCCGGATCGGCTTCGATCACCTTGTCCATGGTGGCCTGCATGGTGGTCATGCTCTGCTTCGGCAAACCGTAGATCAAGTCCACGCTGATGGAACGGAAGCCCGCTTCGCGCGCGGCACGGATCACGGCCAGGGTTTCTTCCGCCGGCTGGATACGGTTGACGGCCTTCTGCACGTCGGGATCGAAGTCCTGCACGCCAAGGCTGACGCGGTTGAAGCCCTGCGAACGCAGCGACCGGATGCGCGCCGCATCGACGGTGCGCGGATCGATCTCGATCGAATACTCGCCTTCTTCATCCGGCGCGAAATCGAAGTGCTTGCGCAAGTGGGCCAGCAGCTCGCCCATCTGCTCGTCGTTCAGGTAGGTCGGCGTGCCGCCGCCGAAATGCAGCTGCTCGACACGGTTCATGCCGGTGAACAGCTTGCCCTGCATATCGATTTCCTGTTTCAGGTAGTCGAGATAGGTCACGGCCTTGCTGCGGTCCTTGGTGACCACCTTGTTGCAGGCGCAGTAGTAGCAGACCACATTGCAGAACGGGATGTGCACGTACAAGGAGAGCGGAGCGCGGGCGCCGCGCATGCGCAGCCCGGCTTGCGCCTCGAGGAAGCTGGCGTAGCCGAAATCCGGCTTGAAGCGGTCGGCCGTCGGGTACGAGGTGTAGCGCGGGCCGGAAGTGCTCAGGCGGCTGATCAGCTCTGCATCGAACTGTACCGAAGGTTCTGCAATGGTATTCATGATCTTCTTTATTCGGGGTTAAGCGGCCAGCCGTTTCGGTTGCTGGCGGATGTGCGTGCCGCGCGCGGCGGCCACCGCCGTCAGGCGCGCGTGGCGCGTGCGTTCGAACTTGAACAGGCTGAAGGCATCGCGCAGGTGGCCGGCCTCGTCGGCCAGGCTGATGGCGGCGGCGGCAGCTTCCTCAACCAGGGCGGCGTTCTGCTGCGTCACCTGGTCCATGTGGTTGACCGCCTGGTTGACCTGGTCCACGCCGATGCTCTGTTCACGCGAGGCGGTGGAAATTTCGTGCATGATGGTGGTGACTTGCTGGACCGAGTTCACCACCTGTTCCATGGTCGCGCCGGCGCGCTGCGCCCGTTCCATGCCGGTGCTGACTTTGCCCACCGAGATTTCGATCAGCTGTTTGATGTCCTTGGCGGCTGCCGACGAGCGCTGCGCCAGGTTGCGCACTTCGCCGGCCACCACGGCGAACCCGCGGCCCTGTTCGCCGGCACGCGCCGCTTCCACCGCGGCATTCAGCGCCAGGATATTGGTCTGGAAGGCGATGCCTTCGATCAGCCCGATAATGTCGACCACGCGCCGCGAGGAAGCATTGATCTCGTCCATCGTGGCGATCACCTCGGACACGATCTCGCCGCCCTGCACCGCAATGCCGGAAGCGCTCACCGCCAACTCGTTGGCTTCCATCGAATTGTCGGCATTGGCCTTCACCGTCGAGGAGAACTCCTCTATGCTGGACGCAGTCTTTTCCAGGCTGGCGGCCTGTGATTCGGTGCGGCTGGCCAGGTCGGCGTTGCCTGCGGCGATCTGCTTGGTCGCCACGGCCATCGCATCGATATTGAAGCGCACGTCGCGGATGGTGGCGATCAGGTTATTGTTCATCTGCTGCAGGGCGCGCAGCAGCTGGCCCACTTCGTCGGTGCTGTCGGTCTCGAAGCTGCCGGTCAAGTCGCCGGCGGCGATCAGGCGGGCGCCATCGAGCGCGCGGCCCAGCGGCTGCAGCATGCCGCTGCGCAGCGTGTACCACAGGAAGACGTTGATCAGGAAGCCGAAGGCGGTGGCGCCAAAAATGCCCCAGCGCGTCAGGTCGCTGGTGCCGTCGGCAAACAGCGCAGCCAGGCAGACCGCAATCTGCAGCACGTTGACCACGCTGGTGGCCAGCCAGATGCGCATGGCCAGCGATACGTGGCCAAGGCGTGCGAGCAAATTCGACAGTCCCAGGTGTACTACCTGGCCGTTCTTGATGCGGATATTGCGCGCGCCGGCAGCGATCTTGCGGTAAGCCTCGGCCGCCGCCGCAATCTGCGCGGGTTCCGCCTTGGTGCGCACCGACATGTAGCCGATGGTGCGGCCGTTTTCCTTGATCGGGGTGATATTGGCCTTGACCCAGTAGAAGTCGCCGTTCTTGCAGCGGTTCTTGACCAGGCCAGTCCAGGGGATGCCGGCGCGGATGGTATGCCACAGGTCGGCGAATGCTTCCGCCGGCATGTCCGGGTGGCGGATGATGTTTTGCGGCTGGCCAATCAGTTCGGCGGCGCAAAAGCCGCTGATATGCTCGAAGTAGGGATTGACGTAGACGATATTGCCATCCAGGTCAGTCTTGGAGACGATGGCCTGGTCTTCGTCAATCTCTACTTCCTGGTTGGTTATCGGTAAATTCTGACGCATGGCGCGCTCCCTGTTGAACTTCTTGCCATAACGCAAGATCACAGGGATAAGTCTAGGGACTTAGGCGCGCAATTTTAATGATGTAGATCAAATCTATCCTGGTTGGCGGGCCTCAGGCTTCGGCAGGGATGGCCGACAGGTCCCGCACATTCTTTTGCACCGCCACGGCAGCGAACAGGCTTAGCACGTATGACATGGCATAAAAGCCCTTTTCGCTGGGCGCCAGCGCCGCGTTCCACAGCCCGACCGTCAGCAGCAGCAGGGCGGCGCCGGTGGATACCCAGCACAGGCTGAAGTACAAACTCGTGACCCGGATGCCTTCTGCCCTGTCGCGCACCGACTTTTGCAGCGAAACCGCGGAAAACAGGCCATACAGCAAAAGGGTCAGGTAATAGCCCTTCTCGTTCAACTGCATGCTGGCATTCCAAAGACCGATCAGGTAGGTGATCGCGCCAAGCAAGAGGGCGACCCAGGACGCGCTGACGAAAGCGCCGGAAGGACGGGCAGGGATGGACATGTGGTCTCCTTGACAATAGGTTTGGCGGCCGGGCTGGCCGCCACACCTACATCAGACCAGATTGTGCGTGCTTAGCGCTTGAGCGCGCTCAACAGCTTGCCGCCTACCGTGACCAGGGCCAGGACGATGGCGCCGGCGACCACACCACCGATGGCATCGAGTACGCTCGGGGTGACGGCGGCCAGCAGCGGGCCGACGCCGGCCATGGTGCCGACCGCTTCCGCAGCGTGGTGGATCACGTCGTGCGCGCCGGGGATGCCGTGGGTCAGGATGCCGCCACCGACCATGAACATGGCCACGGTGCCGGCCACCGACAGGAATTTCATCAGCTTGGGCGCGGCATTCAGGAGGATGCGGCCAAGTGCCTGGGTGGCGGCGCCGGCACGCTTGCTCAGGTAGAGGCCGGCATCGTCCATTTTTACGATGGCGCCCACCAGGCCATACACGCCGATGGTCATGGCGACGGCAATGCTGACCAGGACCGTCACTTGCTGCGCGAATGTCGCCGCGGCCACCGTGCCGAGCGCGATCACGATGATTTCAGCCGACAGGATGAAATCGGTGCGCACGGCGCCTTTGATCTTTTCCTTTTCCATCGCCACCACGTCGACGCTCTGGTTCGCCTCCACCAGTTCCTGATGGTGCTGCACGTCCTCGGCCTTGGAATGCAGGAACTTGTGGGCGAGCTTTTCGAAGCCTTCAAAGCATAGGTAAGCGCCGCCCAGCATCAGCAATGGCGTGATGGCCCAGGGCGCGAAGGCGCTGATCGCCAGCGCCGCCGGCACCAGGATCGCCTTGTTGACCATCGAACCCTTCGCCACCGCCCACACCACCGGCAATTCGCGGTCGGCCTGCACCCCCGCCACCTGCTGCGCATTGAGCGCCAGGTCGTCGCCCAGCACACCCGCCGTCTTCTTGGCCGCCACTTTGCTCATGGCAGCCACGTCGTCGAGGATGGTGGCAATATCGTCAATCAGTGCAAGCAGGCTGGAACCGGCCATTCGTTTCAACTCCAAAGAAAAATTTCAGGAACGACAATCTACCATGTTGCCGCAGCGAGCGGGCGGCTTCGACGCTACAATGGACTCTTTATTCGTCGGTAATCGGCCATGACTTTCACCACCTGGATCACCTTTGTCATCGCAGCCAGCATCATCGCGGTCTCGCCCGGTTCGGGTGCCGTGTTGTCGATGTCGCACGGCCTGTCGTATGGCGTCAAACGCACGTCCGCCACCATCTTTGGCCTGCAACTGGGCTTGCTGCTGGTCCTGGCCATTGCCGGCGCGGGCGTCGGCTCGCTGCTGATCGCCTCCGAACTGGCCTTCAACGTGGTGAAGACGGTTGGTGCCCTGTACCTGATCTGGCTCGGCCTGAGCCAGTGGCGCGCCAAGGTCGCCGCCGGCGAAGGCGTGCATGCCACCCGCCAGGCCCTGCCCAGCTTCCGCAAGCGTGTCATGATCGGCTTCCTGACCAATGCCACCAACCCCAAGGGCATCATTTTCATGGTGGCGGTGCTGCCGCAGTTCATCAACCCGCAAGCCGCGCTGCTGCCCCAGCTGGCGATCCTGGCTGCCACCATGTTCGTGATCGACCTGGTGGTGATGCATAGCTACGCCTTCCTGGCCTCGTCGATGCAACGCTTCTTCCGCGAATCTGCCGCCATCAAGGTGCAAAATCGTCTATTTGGTGGGCTTCTGATGCTGATCGGCGGCGCCCTGTTCTTTGTCAAGCGCGGCGCGGCCCAGCCATGACTACCCAATTCCGGCATTACAAAGGCGGCATTTACGAACTGGTGTGTGAGGCCACCCTGGAGTCCGACCTCAGCACGATGATCGTCTACAGGGCCGCCAACGGCAGCATCTGGTGCCGGCCGCGCGAAGTTTTCTTCGAAATCATCGAGGTCGACGGCAAACAGGTGCAGCGCTTCACGCCCATTTGAAATTATTTGTAACTTGCGTCCTCTCTTCTGTTCTTCAGGCGTTAAATGAAGACAAAAAGTAGCCCTTGGAGAGAGATAACATGAGCCGCAAGTTCCTGCATTTCCTGATGCTGGCAGCCCTGGTTGCCGTGTCCTCGGTCGCCCTGGCCGACCCGCCCGCGCGGGTGGGGCGCGTCACCGTCACCGAGGGCCGGGTCACCATGTACGTCAACGGTGAGGAAGAGACCGGCAACCTGATGAACTGGCCGGTCACCACCGAAAACCACCTGACCACCGCCCCCGGCGCCCGCGCGGAATTCCGCGTCGGTTCCACTGCCGTGCGCCTGGATGGCGATTCCGACATCGAAGTCGAGCAGCTGGACGACGAGCGCCTGCGCCTGCGCCTGAACTACGGCACGGCCAGCGTGCGCGTGCGCGACCCGGCCATGCTTGATGAATTCGAATTCACTACGCCGCAAGCCCGCGTCACCTTGGCCGAGCCCGGCGTATTCCGCGTCGATACCGAGCGCACCCCCGACACCACGGTGGTCAACGTCTTCGCCGGTACCGCCCGCGTCGAAGGCGCCGGCACCATGCTGACCGCCCGTTCCGGCAAGCGCGTGGAAGTGCGCGGCGACGACGTCTTCACGGCACTGGCGGTGCGCGACCGTTTCGACGATTGGGCCACCAACCGCGACCGCCGCGATGAAGGCCTGGTCGCGTCGCGCTATGTGCCGGCCGATATGACCGGCTATGAAGACCTGGACTACTACGGCAACTGGGTGGACGACCGCGAATACGGCACCGTCTGGTTCCCGCGCGCCGTGCCGGCTGGCTGGGCGCCTTACCGCGACGGCCGCTGGGTCTGGATCTCGCCCTGGGGCTGGACCTGGGTCGACAATTCACCCTGGGGTTACGCCCCATTCCACTATGGCCGCTGGGTCGTGGTCAGCGGCCGCTGGTGCTGGACCCCGGGCCGCTTCATTGGCCGCCCGGTCTGGTCGCCGGCCCTGGTGGGCTGGGTGGGCGGCAACAACTGGAGCGTGAGTTTCAGCACTGGCCGTTCGGGCCCGGCGGTCGGCTGGTATCCGTTGAGCCCACGCGACCGCTATGTGCCGGGCTACCGCATCTCATCGGACTACGAACGCCGCCTGGTGTGGAACCACCGTACCAACGACCGCTGGCATGAGCGCTACAAGGACCGCGGTTTCGATGGCCGCCGCGAAGGGGTAACCGCCCTGCCGCGCGAACAGTTCGACCAGGGCCGCCGCATTTCCGTCACCAACGTGGCGCGCGTGGCACCGCAGGATGTGCGCAACGTCCCGCAAATGGTGACGCCGCCGCAGGTGACCGCCGGCCAGGTGCGCCCGCAGCGCCAGGAGTGGCAGCAGAACCGCGATGGCCGCGAGCGCTTTGACCGCGCTGCGGAGCGTGGCGTGGAGCGCCGTGTCGAGCGCGGCCCTGAGCTGCGCGGTCCGGACCGTGTGGTGCGCGAAGAGCGCCAGGAGCAGCCGCGCCAGCATTTGCTGCAAACCCAGCCCCAGCAGCCGCAGCACATGCCGCAACCGCAGCAGCGCGGCAACGTGGTGCGCACCGACAATGACGAGCGCGATATCTGGCGCGGCCAGAACATGCGCAATGAGCAGCGCCGGGTGACCACCACCGCGCCGCAGCTGCAAGCGGCGCCGCCGCAAGCCCAGCCGCAGCGCATGGAGGCGCCGCGCAATGAGTTGCGCGCGGAACAGCGCATGGAGCAGCGTATGGAACAGCGCGCCGAGCCGCGCCCGGAACCGCGCTTCGAACCGCGCGAAAACCGTGAAGCGCGTGAAGACCGCGGCCGCCGCGAAGCCCCGCCGCAAATGCAGATGGCGCCGGCCCGCCCGGCCCAGATGTCGCCACCGCCGCAAGTCCAGCACCAAGCTCCGCCGCCGCAGCAAGCGCAGCCACAACCGCAGCAGCGCCGCGAACCGCGCGAACGCGGCAATGACCGCCGCGACGAAAACCAGGGCGACCGCTTCCGTTAAGCCGGGAAGTCATCTTCGCGAGCCAGCCTGTGCCAAGCAGGCTGGCTTTTTTTTATCGGGTGATTTTCGCGCGCTGACGGATGCGCTCGCGCCACTCGCCCAGGGCCGACAGGGCGCCGTGGAATTCCCGCTCGATCAAGTCCGCTTCGGCTTCGCTCACCTTCCCATCCATTAAGGCCAGCGACACCGCTTCCGCCACCGCGCCTACCTGGGCCATCACCTTGCACACCGTCTGCGACAGGTCGTCGCTGCTCACCTCATCCGGTATCGGGACGATGAATGCCGCCATGCCATGCCGCGTCAGCAGTGCATGCAGCGGCAGCATGGCTTCGTGCACCCCGGCTTTGTGGCACAAGTCCACGATGGTCGACACTTCCTCGAACGACGGGTAGTGGGAAGCGATGGTCGGCGATAGTTTGTTGCGCAGCACGTTGGCGGAGATGCCCATCTGCTGGGCCAGCGCTTCGATGCCGCCGGGATAGGTGCGCGCCACCTTGTACAGCGCGTCGTGTTGGTTCATGTCCAGGTATTTCTTCGTCATGGTGAAGCGGGCCTTTTTTTACCGATGCGGTGCGGTTGTTGGAACGATATGCTGATTTTCATCGAAAGTTTAGTTACCTGACAACGGTGGAAAACATGTTCAAGCGCACACGCTTCGCGGCCATCATGGCAATCGTGGTGGCAATTGTAGTCGCCAACACGGCCGATGCCCGTCCAGGCGGCTCCTTCCGCGGCGGCTTCTCCTCGGGCAAAAGCACTGCGGCCCGCAGCATCGCCAGCCCGCGCCAACCGGCGTTCGGCAGCTTCGGCAAACGCCAGTCGCAGCCCCCGGCGGCGGCTCGTACGCCGCAACGCGATTCTGCCATGTCGCGCGACCTGGACCGGCGCGCCGCCCAGGACCAAGCCTTGCGCACTTATGACTCCCGCCGCGGCATGGCGTCCGGCCAGCCCGCGCCGGGCAGTTTCGGCGGCACCGCCACCGCCGGCCGGACCGGCAGCGCAGCCGCTGGGGCAGCCGGCGCTGGTGCGGCCGGTATGGCTGCCGCAGGTGGCGCCGCGCCCCCGCTGCCCCCGCTCGACCCGGTACTGCCCGGCGGCCGCATGGGCGGGAACGGCGGCAATGGCGGCTATGCCCAGCACGGCGCACCCAGCGCCGGCGCAAGCAGCGCAGCCGCCCCGGTAATCGTCCGCGACAGCAATAACGGCTGGCTGTGGGGCATCGGCGGCTTCATGCTCGGCCGCGCCGCCAGCGGCCATGCCGCGCCGCCGGCCCCCGCGCCCGCTCCGGCGCCAGCCACGCCAGCAGCGGACGCCTCCGGCAACTCCGGCGCCATGGCCGACGCCGCCGGCGCCAGCGACATCGCAACGGCAGGCGGCGCTGGCAGCGCCAGTGTCGAGTCAATCAGCCCAGTGCCCGCCGCAGCGCCAGCCGCCAAGCCGGCCGCCCACGAATCGAGCACCCTGGCCAAACTCGCTGTGGCCTTGCTGATTGGTGGCCTGGTCTGGCTGGCGTGGAAAGCGTTCCGCCTGATGGCCGGGGCACAAGAAGTGAAAAAGCACGCCAACTACTCGTTTGAAAGGAACTAAGGCCATGGGCTGGAAAGACGCTTTCGACTACCTGCGTGGCGGCGCCAAGCGCCGCGGCGTCGAGTCCGACGCGCCGCAACCTGAGGACCGCAGCCTGCCGCTGGGCGCCCGCATCGGCAGCGTGGTGGACTTGCAAATGTCCCCCCTGCTGCGCGCCAGCGCCAACGGTTCCCTGGTCGCGCTGCCGGCAGCCGAAGACAGCCGGATCCTGGCCATTTCCCAGTTCAAGCTGTCGATGGCCGGCCGCCTGTACCGCTACTACCTGGCCAAAGGCGATGACGACGCAGGCGAAAAATTCCTCCAGCTGTACGTGGACGAAGCAGGCCAGGTGAAGGAGATCCTGTACTGCACGCAGCTGGTGCGCTTCATCCCTACGACGGCGGAAGACCAGGATGCCTTCACCGGCGCCAACGGCAGCGGCCTCGGCGACCTGCAATTCAGCCTGTGGCGCGGCCAGCTGGAAGAACACGGCATCGACGCCGCGCAACTGGAGGCCGCTTTCGGCGAACAGGAAGCGCTCGATTTCGAACGCGACGTCGGCGATCACGGCGCAGGTTTCGTCCCGCCCTTCACAGGTACCGAAACCCGCATCGACGAAGCCAGCGGCATGCAAGGCTTGAAGCTACAGCTGTACTTCATGCCGTATGCCCGGCCGCTGGCCGACGGCAGCAAGGAATATCTGCTGGTCACGACGGAAATCCTCCAGAGCGTGAACGGCGATGCAAGGAAACGCGGAATTCACGTCGATTTTGTTGTGGGAATTCCGGTTGAGCAGGAACGGCTGGTCATCCAATAAGCGACCGCCGCAATATGAACTTCACTGAAAGGATGCAAAAAATGAGCAACTCGAATGGCTGGGCCCTGACTGCACGACTGATTTCCAAGCACTTTGGCGCCCTGGGCGACCGCGTGTCGGAAGCGATCGCCAGTTTTGACCCGGAAACGGCGACCGAGGCCGACCGCGACCGCCTGGCCGACACCCTGCGCAGCGCCGCGCAAAAGCTGGCCCAGGCCCGCGCCGCCTTCAACAAGGAGCGCGACGACGTCGCCCGCCTGCGCAAACTGATCGATACCGACGAGAAAGCCACCGGCACCCTGGCCGAACGCCTGGCCGCCGGCCAGATTTCGGAAGCGACGATCAACCTGTTCTGCGACGAGCTGGAAGCCAACAAGAACCGCCTGCCGCAGGAAATCCAGGAAGAAGCCGACGCCCAGGCCTACATGGAAGAATTGCAGAAGATCGTCGACGCCCTGTCGCAGCAACTGGCCGACTTCGACGCCGCCGCCAAGAAAGCGATGCAAGCCCTGGCCCAGGCCAAGGCCCAGCGCGAACTGCAGGAAGTGCGCGCCGAACGCCAGAGCCAGCTGGCCAGCCTGTCCGGCATGCGCGGCAACACCAGCGCCCTGAACGCCCTCACCAAGCGCGCCCAGGCGATCGCCAACGAAGCGGAAGGCATGAAGATCGTCTCCGTCATCGGCCAGCGCCCCTACGACCAGGCCGCCGAAATCGAAGCGATCCGCAAATCCGTCACCACCCCTGTGAACGGCAGCGAGTCCGCCCTGGACCGCTTGCAGCGCCTGTCGAACAAGGCGCCTGCGACGGCCTGAGCTTGAAAAATGGCCCGCGGGGGCCATATAGGTAACGTTGTAAAATGGAACCCGGCGCGACTCGCACCGCGCCGGGTCTTTTTTTTGTTACACGATTGGAAAAATCATGATGAAACCCATCTCGCCTGAAGAGTCCCTCATTGAGTACCCGAGCGACTTCCCGATCAAGGTGATGGGCGCCACCCACGACGCCTTCGCCACCACGATCATTGAAGTGGTCGTCGAGCACGACCCGACTTTCCATGAAGGGAAGCTGGAGTCGCGCCCATCGGCGAAAGGCAATTACACCAGCCTGACCGTCACCGTGCGCGCCACCAGCCGCGAGCAGCTGGACAATATCTATCGCGCGCTGTCCGGCCACCCGATGGTCAAGATGGTGTTGTAAGGAGTTGGCTGCGGGCGATTTCCGCCTTCAGCCACTCACGGAACGCCCGCACCTGCGGTTTCTGCAGGGCGCCGGGCGGGCTCACCAGGTAGTAATCGTCCGGGCACGGCGTCGCGATATCGAATAGCCGCACCAACTGGCCCGACGCAATTTCCTGCATCGCCACGATATGGCGCACCAGCGCTACCCCGTCGCCATCCACGGCGGAGCGGATCAGCATCGACAAATCCTCGAACATCACGCCGCCGGATGGCTCCGGCAGCGCGAGCCCGGCCGTGCGGAACCATGGCAGCCACGGTTCGTTCGAACGCAGCAAAGTCGCCTTTGCCAGATCCTGTGGCGAGGTGGGAAGCCTTCCACCGCGATAGTGTGGACTCACTACAGGATAATAGATCTCGCCAATCAGGCGCTCCACGTCCAGCTCCGGATACTTGCCGCGCCCAAAGCGGATGCCGACATCGATCCCTTCCCGCACCAGATCCTGCAAAGCCCCGCTGGCTTGCAGGATCACCTCGATGGTCGGATGCTGTTCGATGAACTGTCCCAGCCGCGGCGCCAGCCAGCGCGCCGCAAATGAAGGGATCGCCGTCACGCTCAGGCGCTGCACGCCCTCGGGTGGCCGCAGCTCGGCCGCGCCATCCGCCAGCTCCGCCAGACAGCGCGCCACGGTCGCCGCATAGCGCCGCGCCTCCGGCGTTGCCGTTACCTGCCGTCCATTGCGCAGAAACAATTGCACGCCCAATTCCTCTTCCAAACCGCGCACCTGGTGGCTGATCGCGCCGTGCGTCAGGCACAGCTCCGCGGCCGCGCGGGAAAAGTTTTCGTGGCGCACCGCCGCCTCGAAGGCGCGCAGGGCGGAAAGGTTGGGCAGTCTCATGTGAGCAAAATTAGCAAGGCCAATGAAAATATATCGTTTTGGCAAGCATGACGCAAGGCATACCATGTGAATAAATATAACCAAGCCGGAGCCTAAGCCATGAGCCTCAAACTGTACGTCGACAGCCAGTTCACCAGCCCCTACGCCATTTCCGCCTTCGTCGCCTTGCGCGAAAAAGGCCTGGAATTCGAGATGGAAACCGTGGACCTGGAAGCCGGAAAGAACAAGGAACTGTCCTATACCGGCAAGGCCCTGACCGGCCGCGTGCCCTGCCTGGTGCACAACGACTTCATGCTGACGGAATCCAGCGCCATCACCGAATACCTGGATGAGATGTTCCCGGCCCCGGAATACCACGCCCTCTACCCCGTGCTGCCGCAGAAACGTGCGGTCGCCCGCCAGATCCAGGCCTGGATCCGCAGCGACCTGGGCGCATTGCGGGAAGAGCGCAGTACTTACACGGTGTTCTACCGCCGTGCCGAACAGCCGCTGTCCCCCGCCGCCCAGGCGGCGGCGGATAAGCTGGTGCATCTGGCCGAACGCGTGATCGACGGTCCCTACCTGTTCGGCCGCTGGTGCATCGCCGACACCGACCTGGCCGTCATGCTGAGCCGACTGGTGATGAATGGCGACCCGGTCCCGCAAAAGCTCAAGGATTACGTCGCCCACCAATGGCAGCGCGAGTCTTTGCAAGATTGGCTAAAGAACATTAACCTGATGCCAGCTTAAGGAAATCGGCATAAAACTGCTCAGTCATTAAGCAGTGGTAAGGCTGGAAAGGTATAATGGCGGGGCTTTTCCCGACCTGACGCCTTATGCCAATCCAGCCGGCGGTGATCCGCCATCTCGGCCAAGCCGAATACGAGCCAACCTTCGCTGCCATGCGCGCCTTCACCGATGCGCGCCAGGAAGACACGCCCGACGAACTGTGGATCGTCGAGCATCCGCCCGTCTACACGCTGGGCCTGGGCGCCGACCGTGGGCATTTGTTGGCTGGTGCCACCAGCATCCCCGTGGTCCAGACCGATCGCGGCGGCGAGGTGACTTACCACGGTCCCGGCCAGGTTGTGATCTATCTCATGATGGACCTGCGCCGCAACAAAAAAGGCGGCAAGCTGTACGCCCGCCAGTTCGTCAATAAGATCGAAGAAGCGATCATCAATGTGCTGGCCGCGTATAATCTCGCCGGTGAGCGCATCGAAGGTGCGCCCGGCATCTACATCGCCAATGGCCCGAAGAAAGGCGCCAAGATCGCCGCCCTCGGCTTGAAGGTGCGCGGCAACGGCTGCACCTATCACGGCGTATCGCTGAACGTGGGCATGGACCTGGCCCCCTTCTCCTGGATCAATCCCTGCGGTTACGCAGGCCTGGAAACCATCGACATGCGGTCGATGGGCGTGGATGTCCCGCTGGCCGATGTCCAGCAGGCCCTGGCCGACGAGCTGGTGAACCAGCTGCAGGTGGCCGAACCCGAATTAACTTGAAAGCAAAGCAGCCATGACTTACAACCCAAGCGACAAGCAAAAAGGCGCCGACAAGACTTCCCGCATCCCGATCAAGATCATCCCGATCGAACAGGCCGAGCGCCTGAAGAAGCCGGAGTGGATCCGCGTGAAAGCGGCATCGGCCTCTTCCCGCTTCTACGAGATCAAGGACATCCTGCGCGAGAACAAGCTGGTGACCGTGTGCGAAGAAGCGAGCTGCCCGAATATCGGCGAATGCTTCGGCAAGGGGACTGCTACCTTCATGATCATGGGTGACAAGTGCACCCGCCGCTGCCCGTTCTGCGACGTGGGCCATGGCCGCCCGGATCCGCTGGACGTGAACGAGCCGCAAAACCTGGCCAACACCATCGCCAAGCTGCGCCTGTCTTACGTGGTGATCACCTCGGTCGACCGCGACGACCTGCGTGACGGCGGCGCCGCCCACTTCGTCGAGTGCATCACCAAGACCCGCGACCTGTCGCCCAAGACCCAGGTTGAAGTGCTGGTGCCGGACTTCCGCGGCCGCCTGGAAAAGGCCCTGGACATCTTCGCCGACGGCCTGCCGGACGTGATGAACCACAACCTGGAAACCGTGCCACGCCTGTACAAGGAAGCCCGTCCTGGCGCAGATTACCTGCACTCGCTCAAGCTGCTGAAAGACTTCAAGGCACGCTACCCACACGTCAAGACCAAGTCCGGCCTGATGGTCGGCCTGGGCGAAACCGACGAAGAGATCCTGGAAGTGATGCGCGACATGCGCGCGCACGACATCGACATGCTGACCATCGGCCAGTACCTGGCGCCGTCCAACAGCCACCTGCCGGTGCGCCGCTACGTGCATCCCGACGTGTTCAAGATGTTCGAAGAAGAAGCGTACAAGATGGGCTTCGCCCACGCCGCAGTCGGCGCCATGGTGCGCTCCTCCTACCACGCTGACGTGCAAGCCCACAACGTCCTGGAACAGGCGTAATCCCTCCTACATGAGCGCGTTCAGCGGCAATCGACGCTGAACACGTTCTGTCCCGCTTTCTCCCCTTTCTTCCCTTTGATCGTGGAGGACGTAATGCTGTCATCGAGCCGTTTCGACAAAGCGACTTCGTTCTAGGCGCTCCGGTGGCCCGTCTATTGGCGCCACCGAGTGCAAGTAGAGTGGCGCTGCGACGTAAGGCCGCCAGCCACCGCCGACGTTCTTGAGCATTATCGACGGCTCTGAGATCTGCTCCGGACAAGCGCGGTACTCGACGCTTGCGCTATTGCTTGCGACGGAGAAGAGAACGAGCGCTAAGAACACGAAGCTATTGAGCTGCGTCACGATGGCAATGTCCGCCGAACTTGCAGTTTGCGAAAGCTCACAGTATCTCCTCTGGCTTCGTCGGAAACTGATCTTGTGATCGCTTTTGGAGATAGACATGATCAACGTAGATTTGTTTGCAAAAGAATTGCGCGCTAATGCCGGAAAGGTCAGCAAAGGACAATGTGCGACCTTCGTACGTATGGCTCTTTCAGCAGCAGGTGCGCAAACGTATGCGCATCCAGCTGAAGCCAAGAGCTATGGACCACTTCTGACGCGAAACGGATACGCCGCCGTGCCAGTCGAGGAACCCGAACGCTATACAGCGACGAAAGGCGATATTGTCGTCTTCCAGCCCGCCAAAGGTGGCAATAAGGCTGCTCATATCCAAGGCTATGACGGAAGAAACTGGATCTCGGATTTTGTGCAGTCCGGTTTCTGGCCAGGACCTATTTATCGCAAAGAAAGGCCAGGTTATGTGGTCTATCGTCCGTAGGCTGATTCTTGTGGCCCATATCGTCGCGCCAATTGGGGCTGCTCATGCCGAAGAGTCCTTGCCTCGAGTGCTGCAAGAGCCCTTGCTTGGTCTTCAGTATGATCAATTTCGAATTCAATTCGAGCCTTTGCCTCCGGAACTACTTTCCCCTTGTCCTACTTTGGTCGATAGGGAATCGATCAGGTCGAACTGGTTTATATACGCCAAAGCTGAAGACTTTGCGCGTGCGATCTTCTACGTTGTTGGTGGCTACTCCGTCCGTACAAATCCACGCCCACCCGATTTTCCGAAGTTTGAACTGGATGCTACGGGAGTCATTATCAGCATCAAGGGAGGACAATGTACGGTATTCGAAGAAGCGGCATTAAAGATGTTCGAACCGCATCTGTCTGGCGAGATTCCGGATGATGTCCTGCTGGCGCTTGCGCGCGACCACGCCAACCGAACCGTCGCGGCGTTCGGCAGTAGAGCAAAGTTGCGGGAGAACGCTCGAAAGCAGCAGATAGCAATCGACAAGCTGCCACCCGCCTTGCGGGAAGCCTATTCGACCATTCTGAAGTAGTATTGTCGCCAACAAAAAATATGGAGGCGAAGATGGCTGAGCATAAGTGGCACGAAGAATTCGAGGCACTCAAGAAGATCGTTCTCTCCACGCATCTGACTGAAGAGACGAAATGGGGTTGCGCCTGCTTCACGTACAACGACCAGAACATCGTCCTGATCCACGGCTTCAAGGAATATTGTGCGCTGTTGTTCTTCAAGGGCGCCTTGATGCAGGACCCTGAAGGAATCCTGGTGCAGCAGACTGAAAACGTCCAAGCTGCGCGCCAGCTGCGCTTCACAAGCCTGGCCGACATCAAGCGGCAGGCGAAGACCATCAAGGCCTATATCGAGGAAGCGATTGCCGTGGAAAAGTCCGGCGCCAAGGTGGAATACCGCAAGACCGACGACTTCCCGATGGCGGACGAATTCCTGCAGAAGATGGATGAACACCCGGCACTTGCAGAGGCGTTCTACGCCCTCACGCCGGGTCGCCAGCGGGGCTACCTGCTGCACTTCTCCTCGGCCAAGCAAGCCAGCACGCGCGCAGCGCGCGTCGAGAAATGCACGCCGAGCATCCTGGCCGGCAAAGGACTCAACGACTAAGCCGCAAGCTTGCGCCGGGCAAAACGCACGGCGGCCTTCATCGCCGGCGCCTGCTGTGCGGTGAGCAGGCCTTCCATAAAGGCCAGGCTCGCCGCCTGTGCAGGGAAATGCGCTTGCAGGCTTCGCAGCAATTCGCAAGCGATCAGGTTGTCGTTCAACTGGCCAAGCTTCTCCTGCGCACCAGACAACACGCGCAAGCGCACGCGTGAACGCTGGCGCGCATCGCGTGGCGAAAGCGAATCGAAGAACTCGCGCAGATAGCGCTCCTTCTTCACCGCGATGCGCAGGCTGTGCAAGCTGTCCGGCCGTGCGGCGCCCAACTGGCGGACACGCTTACCGACCCGCTTGCGCGATTGCCGAAGCAATGCCTGCGCAATCTTGCGCGCATCTTTACCCCAAGGCTGTGAGCGTCCCGTGCCGGACCAAAGCCGCTCGCCGTCCCATAGCGCCAATTCCTCCATCAGCGAGCGGCAGCGCGGCCCTTCCAGCATGTTCCGGATATCCTGGCGGACCTGCACAGCCATCTGGCGTGCAGCGCCGCGGATCTGCTCCCGCGCCTCCGGGGCAAGATGGGGAACGCCCAAGTGGGGCAGCGTGCTGTCAAGGAAGACATCCCAATTGCGCGCCTTGCCCAATTCCTGGCCAAGCCATTGCAGCTTGCGTGCCGTGTCCGCCGGAAGGACACCGAAATCGCGCGTGCCGTCCAGCAGTGCGCGCAAACGCCGCACACCGATCCGCATCTGGTGCAGGCTCTCGGGGTCGCCAGCCAGCACCCCCGGCATATTGTGGCGGATGTGGCTCAGGCAGTGATGCGTTATGTCCTGGAACGCGTCGCCAAACCGCGCCTTGCTCCGCAGCTTGAGCGGGGCAGCGGGCACAGCATGGGCAAACAGGGTGGGATGTGCGCTTTTCACTGCTACAGTATAGGCGCACCGCGGAATGATAAGATTTCGGGATGACAGTACGTATCGAGCCATCCTGGAAAGCGCAGTTGGACGGGGAATTCGCGCAACCCTACTGGCAGGAGCTGACCAGCTTCGTGCGCGCCGAATACGCCGAGCGGCAATGCTTCCCCGCCGGCCGCAACATCTTCCGCGCCTTCGACCTCACGCCCTTCGATGACGTGAAAGTCGTCATCCTCGGCCAGGACCCCTACCATACCCCCGGGGCCGCGATGGGTTTCTGCTTCTCCGTCCCGGATGGCAACCGCCCGCAACCAAGCCTGCAAAATATCTTCCAGGAGCTGGAATCGGACCTGGGCATCGCACGCCAGCGCACCGACCTTTCCGACTGGGCCGGCCAGGGCGTATTCCTGTTGAATAGCGTGCTGACGGTGCGTGCCCGCGAAGCCGGCTCGCACGCCGGCAAAGGTTGGGAGAATTTCACCGACAGCGCCATCAAGCGCCTGTCGGCCGGGCGCGAAGGACTGGTCTTCATCCTGTGGGGCAGTTATGCCATCGCCAAGCGCGCCCTGATCGATCCGCGCAGGCACCTGGTCATCACCTCGCCGCATCCATCGCCCTTCTCGGCCCACAAAGGTTTTTTCGGCAGCCGTCCCTTTTCCCGTGCCAACGCCTATCTGGCGCAGCAGGGCAAGACACCGATCAACTGGGCTTGAGCGCGGAAAGCAGGGCTTTCACCACGACCTCCTGCTGCGCAGCGCGGCTCACCGTTGCGTCGCCATCCAGCAGCTGATGGCCATAATGGCCGAATTGGGAATGGTTGCCGCCCAGGATTTCGATCCAGCGCGTATGTGCCGGCAACAGGGCCTTGTTGCGGATGACATCGGAGGCACGCGCTACGCCATCGTTGGAAGCGAACACCTTGGTCACTGGGATGCGCAGCCAGGAGAGGTCCTGCCGCTTTGGATGGGTAGTGCCGACCAGGACCAGCGCCGCGGGCACGCCGGGCGCTTCGTGAACCAGCCGTGCTGCCAGCGCGCCGCCAAGCGAATGCCCGGCGACCACCCAGCGCTGCACCCCGACATATGCCGCCATCGCACGGCGCGCCCGCGCCAAGGCTTCTTGTTGGTTGCCATCGAGCGGCGCAAAGCGCCATGGAAGCTTGATAATCCGGACCGGGTAGCCGGCAGCGGCAACCGCGTGCAGCATCGGGACATACGCTTCAGCCGCGACGCCGGAGCCGCAAAAGAAGAGCAGTCCCGCTGGCGCGCCCGGGGCGCGAGGGGGCAAGCTCAGGAATTCGTCCGCGTCAACGCTGCCGCGTAACAGCACTGGGTCCACGCCCTGCGTCCGATAGGAATTGGCCAGCCAGCCCGTTGAAACCAGGGCCCAGGCCCCGAACAGCAGGCGGACCGTGCGGCGTTTCAATGGGTGGTGCGCTTGCCGTAGCAAAGAGTGTAAAGCTGGGTGCGCAGATCACTGAATTCTTCGTCGAGCTGGAGGTCGCTGATCGAACCCGCGCCGCCGAAGTAATGCAGGATCTCACCCTTGGCAGCCGAGCAGTCGAAGGCGCTCAGCGTGCGGGCGCGGTGCAACAGGCGCGCCCAATCTTCCTGCTGGCCTTGCGCCAGCTTCACTTCCATGCGCTGCACGATGGCAGACAGTTGCTCTCTTTCGTTCATAGGTCATTTCTCCGTCAATAAATCGGTTGAATCCACCTTTTGAGCGTCTGGTCCTGCCTGCCGACCGGGCCCTTGTGGGGCAGGCCGCGCATCCGTAAGCATACCCTGTTTCAGGCTGTTATGATTCCTGATCTACAACGGAGACAACACCTGATGAAGTTCGACCTCGAAAAACTCCAGCAACTGACCCATAACACCCTGCCCGGCCACCTCGGTATCCGCGTCATCGACGTCGCCGAAGGCGAATTGCACGCCGAAATGGATATCGCCCAGCACCACCTGGCGCCGAATGGCTACCTGCATGCCGGCAGCGTGGTCACCCTGGCCGATACCGCTTGCGGGTTCGGCTGCATTGCCAACCTGCCGGAAGGCGCACAGAATTTCACCACCATCGAGCTGAAGTCGAACCACCTCGGCACCGCGCGCGAGGGCACCATTGCCGTCGCGGCCAGGCTGGTGCACGGCGGCCGCACCACCCAGGTGTGGGATGCAACCGTCACCAACAAGGCCAATGGCAAGACCATCGCCCTGTTCCGCTGCACTCAGATGGTCCTGTACCCGAAAGGCTGATATGCGAAAACTGTTTGGCGCCGGCCTGCTGCTTGCCGCGTCGGCCGCTTGCGCGCAAACGCCTTACCAGGACGACAGCGTCTATCGCGGCCTTGGCGGGGCCGATGGCATCAAACGCATCGTCGCCACGATGTTCGAGATCGTGCTGGCCGATGACCGTATCAAGGAAACCTTTGACGGTTTCGACATCGCCCAAAGCAAGGTGCGGCTGGCGGAGCAGTTCTGCGAGCTCTCCGGCGGACCATGCAAGTTCACCGGCAAGTACAAGGGCCGCGACATGAAGTCCGTGCACGAGGACTTGAAGCTGACCGACAAGCACTTCAACGCACTGACGGAAGATTTGCAGATTGCGATGGAACGCAATGGCGTACCGACCAGCGTATCGAACAAACTGATCGCCAAGCTGGCGCCCATGCACCGCGATATCGTCACTGCCGGCGGCGGCGCGCCCGCCATGCAGCCCGACCAGGGCAAGTTCATCGCCACTGGCGGCGTCAGCTCGGTGGAAGGCAGTGCCGGCGGCGGCATCGTGCCTTGGGCACTAATTACCGGCTACGGCACCCGCGACAGCTGGGGCGCCAGCAGCTTCGCCACGCGCGTCAACACGCAAGACTACCGGATGGATGCGTATGGGCTGGCTGTCGGCATTGGCGACCGCGCCGAGGTTTCAGTGGCCCGCCAGGACTTCCGCGGCGAGAAGGCCCCACTTGAACGTCTGCGCATCAGGCAGGACATCGTCGGGGTCAAGCTGCGCGTTGCCGGCGACGCGATCTATGCGCAGGACAGCTGGCTGCCGCAAATTGCCATCGGCCTGCAGTACAAGATGAACAAGGGCGTCGACGGCCTGGGTGCGCTTGGCGTCAGCAACGTCAAGCAGCTCGGCGCAAAGTCGGACCGCGGCACGGATTTCTACATTGCCGCCACCAAAATCCTCTTCGAGCAAAGCCTGCTGCTGAACGGCACCCTGCGCAGCACGCGCGCCAACCAGATGGGATTGATGGGTTTCGGCGGCGACCGCGAAGGCAGCCGCAAACTGATGCCGGAACTCTCCGCCGGCTACCTGCTGACGCGCAAGCTGGTGCTCGGCGCCGAATACCGCCGCAAGCCGCACAACCTCGGCGTCGACAACGAGAAGGCATACAAGGACGTCTTCCTCGCATGGGTGCCCAACCGCCACTTCTCGCTGACGGCGGCTTACGCGGACCTGGGGACCATCACGGTCTTCAACCCGAAGACCCAGCGTGGCGCTTACTTGTCCGCGCAGGCGGCCTTCTAGCCCTTCAGGGCCTTTTCCAGCAGGGCGTGGAGCGCCGGGAATTCCGGCTTGCCCACGTAGCGCTTGATGATGTTGCCATCCTTGTCGATGACGAAGGTGGTCGGGGTCATGGAGACGTCGCCGTAGGCCTTGGCCGCTTCGCCGGTCACGTCGAGCGCGACCTTGAACGGCAGCTGGCGGGTTTCCGTGAAGTTGACTACGTAGTTGGGCGGATCGTACTTCATCGCCACGGCGACGAATTCCAGGCCCTGGCCCTTGTACTTATTGTACGTATCGACCATTTCCGGCATTTCGGCCACGCAGGTGGTGCACGAAGTGGCCCAGAAATTGACCATCACGACCTTGCCCTTCAGGCTGTCGGGCGTGATCTTTTCCCCTTTGATGCCGAGGAAGGTGACCGCAGGCGCGGACTGGTGCTTGTTCAGCGACTGGTAGGCGGTGAAGCCGATGCCGGCGATGACTGCAAGCGCAATCGCCGGTTTCACCCACGCCCTGGAGCCCGTACTCATGATGGTTTAGCCTTGCGAAGCCTGGGACGGCTGGTACTGCTTCCACTCGTCCTCGGTAATGTACTCGAATACCTTGACGACCTTGGTCACGCCGGACACGCCGCGCGCAATCTCGGCAGCCTGCGCGCCTTCGCGCTGGGTCACGCGGCCCATCAGGAACACGGCACCCTTCTCGGTGACCACCTTGAAGGAATTGGCCGAGATATCCTTGGCGTCGGCGAGGCTCAGTTTGACCTTGGACGTGATCAGCGCATCGTTGGAGCGGGAGGTGTAGCTGGAGGAAAAGCCCACTTCCAGCTCATTGGTGACATTCATCACGCCTTCAATGCCGCGCACTTCGCGCTCCACCTTGGCCTTGGTTTCCTCATCCGGCACTTCGCCGGTGATCAGCACGCGGCGGTTGAAGCTGTTCACATTGATGTGGGAGCTCTTGTCGACGATGTTGGGCATCTTCAGCTCCGCCTTCACGACGATCGACTTGTCCTCCGTCTGGGCACCGAAGGTGCGGCGGTCGGTCGCGGCGATGGTGCCGGCGACGGCGCCCCCAACCAGGATCGGGGCGCAGGCGGACAGGGTGGTGCTCGCCAGGACGGCAGCCATCACGGCCAGCGTCAGTGGACGCGCTTTATTCATTTACATCTCCTCCGAACAGGGCGACGTCGATGCCGTCGCACAGGCAATGGATGGTCAACAGGTGGACTTCCTGGATACGGGCAGTACGGTCGGCCGGCACGCAGATGTGCACGTCGGCGTCGGTCAGCATCTTGCCGATGGCTCCGCCGCCCTTGCCGGTCAGCGCCACCACGCGCATTTCGCGCTCCAGCGCCGCCTCGATCGCCGCCATCACGTTGGCCGAATTGCCCGAGGTGGAAATCGCCAGCAGGATGTCGCCGGCCTGGCCGTACGCCTGCACCTGCTTGGAGAAGATCTCGCGGTAGCTGTAGTCGTTGGCCACAGCGGTCAGGATGGAGGTGTCGGTCGCCAGCGAAATGGCCGGCAGCGGGAAACGTTCGCGCTCGAAGCGGCCCACCAGTTCCGCGGCGAAGTGCTGGGCGTCGGCCGCCGAGCCGCCATTGCCGCAGGCCAGGATCTTGTTGCCGTTCGAGAGGGCGGAGAACATCAGCTCCACCGCCTGCGCGATCGGCTGCGCCAGGACGGTTGCGGACTGGATCTTGATTTCGGCACTTTCGTGGAAGTGCGAGAGAATGCGTTGATTGGTCATAGTGTGCGTAATTATAGTGCAGTGGCTTGGCGGGCCTCACAAGCGCTGTTAAAAATGCTTACATTTGGTCAATGATAGCGTTGCGCAGCCAATTTATCCGGTCGCCGTCGATGGCCACGATGTCAATCCGGCATGGCGGCAGCGGTTTGCAGCGCAGCAGGTAGAACTGGGCGGCGCGCACGATGCGGCGCTGCTTGGCGGGGGAAATGCTGGCCGCGGCGCCGCCGAAACCGGGGCTGTTACGCTCACGGACTTCGACGAAGACCAGGTGCCTGCCATCGCGCATGATGAGGTCCAGCTCCCCGACCTTGCACAGGAAGTTGCGCGTCACCAGTTCGAGGCCCTGCTGCTGCAGATAGGCCAGCGCGCGGTCCTCGCCGCTGCGGCCGATTTCCTGCAGTTCGGTGCGCGGCATGGGCTGGCCTAGCGCGCCACTGGAACCGGCACGCCGTTGCGGTATTCGGCCGGTACTTCCACCCGCTCGAACCACGAGGGTCCCTTGCCGAAGTCGATGGTCAATTGGCCGGTTACCCCATCCAGCTGGAAGCGGCGCTGCGGCTGGCGGGCGATTTCACGGGCGATGCGGAAGGCGTCGATGCCCAGCGCATAGATGCGCTCCATGTCCGCGCTGATGCGTGCCTCGTCACGCGGCACCGGCTGCGGATAGACCATGACCGCCGGATGATCGCGCTGCACCAGCCACGGCAGGTCGAGCAAGCGTACCCCATCGAGCTCCGGGCCTGCGCGGTACATGCTGCGGCCCGGGTTCAGCGAAGAAGTGCCATATACCGGGATGTCCGACAGCGGCGGCGTGGCCAGCGCGATCTTCAGCTGGGCCGTTTGGTCCGGATCGAGTGCGGCGAACAGTACCCCGGCCGGTTCGCTCTGCAGACGCGCGCGCAGCGCCACCAGCTCGGCATCCTGCAGGTAGCCGTTTTGCGGGTTCAGGTCATGGGCGCGTGCGGTAAGGCCCAGACGCTGCCACTGCTCCGTGATCGCGCTGGCAATGCGTTTCTGCCAGGACGTATTGCCGGCAATGACCAGGGCGCGGGACGAAGGGTTCTCGCGCGCCGCCCATTCCGCCACCTGGCGCGCCTCTTCCTCGATCGACAGCCCGATCACCAGCAACTGCGGCGGGATGCGCGGATCGCCGCGCAATTCCGGATGGTTCAGCGCGATGGTCGGCTTTTCCACCAGCGGGCTGCCGGCAATGGCCGTCACCGCCGACCTCGCCAGCGGACCGACCACCATATCGTTCCGCTCCTGCGCGTTGACATAGGCGGCCAGCACATCCTTGGGCGAGTCGCCCGTTTCCACCAGGTTAATCTCGAAACCTTTGCCGTCACGCTCCAACGCAGCCATGAAGCCCGCGCGCAGCGCATCGGCCGCCCGGCCCAGCGCCTCGGAGCGCAGCGGCAGCAGCAAGGCAATGCGGTAAGGCGGCTTGCCGGCGGATTCCGCAGGCTGCGGGATGACCTGCATGATGCCCGGCGGGCGCGCCGCTTCGGGCGGGGGCACGGCAAAGGTCTCGACCACCGCTTCCGGTTCCGGCGGAGGTGCCGGAGGTTTCGGCCGCGGCGCCGGCGCGGCGGCAGGCGGCGCACTTGTCACCGACGAGATTGGCGCGCACAATCGGCCCGGCGCGCCGCACGGCGCGCTGCAAGCGCTGGCCAGTAAAGCCGCCGCGACGCAGAGTATCAATTTGTTGATATTTTTTGACAGCATCCTACCCCCGATGACAGCACAAGATCCCAGCCCGCTCGCCGGCTTGCCCATCCTTGGCGAGACGGTCCACCAGACCTATCCTACGGCATCTTTATACGTGGTGGCTACGCCAATTGGCAACGTTACCGACATTAGCCTGCGTGCCCTGCATGTGTTGTCGCTTGTGGATGCCGTGGCATGCGAGGATACGCGCAATACGGCCCAGCTGATGAACCGCTTCGGCCTGCACAAGCCCCTGCTCGCCGCGCACATGCACAACGAACGCGAAGCTGCGCAAGGGCTGATTGCCCGGCTGCAGGCCGGCGAGCGCATCGCGCTGGTATCCGATGCCGGCACCCCGGCGGTATCCGATCCCGGCGCGCGCATTGTGGATGCGGTGCGCGCCGCCGGATTGCGCGTGATCCCGCTGCCGGGCGCATCGGCGGCCGTGGCGGCACTGTCGGCCAGCGGCCTGGTCAACGACCAGTTCCATTTTGTTGGCTTTTTACCATCGAAAGCCCGGCAGCGCGAAGTGGTGCTGCAAGGTCTTGCCGCCGCCACGGCCACGCTGGTGTTCTACGAAGCGCCGCACCGCATCGTCGAATGCGCCCAGGCATTGGCCGAAACCTTTGGAGCCGAGCGCCAAGCGGTGTTCGCCCGCGAAGTCACCAAACTGTTCGAACAGATCCACCGCTGCCCGCTGGGCGAAGCCGCCGCCTGGCTGAAATCGGACCCCAACCACGAAAAGGGTGAATTCGTGGTCCTGGTCGAAGGCGCCCCCGCCGCCGAGGAAGGCCAGGATGCCGAAACCGACCGCATCCTGCAAATCCTGCTGGCCGAGTTGCCCGTCAAACAAGCCGCCACCCTTGCCGCCCAGATCACCGGCAAGAAGAAAAACGCCCTCTACGACCGCGCCCTTGAGCTGAAAAAATAATTGCACCTTGGGGTCAGGACGGTACCGCGGGCGGGCCGGGGTGGACAAACATTTACCATTTGCAACCGCTGTCTTTCTTGTCCATCATCAGGTAGAGCGGTGCCAGCAGGCCGCCGGGGATGCCATCCTTGCAATTGGGCCGGGCGGCCTCCTGGATGCGGCGGGCGAGTTTCTCGTCGCGGGTCGCGCGCAACTTTTCCGGGGCGGGTGCGAGTTCGGCGGCGATGTCGCGGGCGGCCGCTTTGGCGGCTTCGCGGTCGAAGCCCTGCGCCGGGCCCGGCTCAGCAGGATGCAAGACCAGCGTCGGCTCGCGCGCCGGGGAGCTGGAGAATTCCGGCGGCGGCTTGGCCGCCTCCTTGCTGGGCTCGGTGCGGCGCCGTGGGCGGCGCGACTCGGCGGCAGCCACCGCGGGCCGCTGCGTTTCGGGCTTGGCCTCAGGCTCCGGCAACTCAGGCGGAGGCGGCGGCACGATCCTCACCTCGACCTGCGTCATCCAGATGCGCGGGTCGGCCGGCGGACGCGGCTCGGGCAGCCGCAGCAAAAACACTGCCGCCGCGTGCAGTAGCAAGGAAATAACGATACCGACTGCAATCCGCCAACCCGGCACCCGATAAGCCATTTCACCCAAGGAAAATCCCTCCAGCTTTCAAAATGGGGGTTGACGGCCCCCGGCCCAGCTTGTATTATCTTGCTTCTTCGGAGTGTAGCGCAGCCCGGTAGCGCATCTGCTTTGGGAGCAGAGGGTCCAAGGTTCGAATCCTTGTACTCCGACCAAGTTTCAAGAAAAAGACCTGCATGCGTGCAGGTCTTTTTTTTTCTGCGATAGGATCGCGCCATGTACACCTGCCCCTGCTGCGGATACGCCACCTTTGCCAGCGCCCCCGGCTCGCGCGCCACATGCCGCGCCTGCGGCTGGCAAGACGACCTGGCGCAACTTTACTCGCCCTTCCTCGCCAGCGGCGCAAACCAGGCCAGCCTGGCGGAAGCGCAAGTGCGCCATGTGCAATTTGGCGCGCGGGCCGCTGCGCAGCTCTTGCACGACCCGCACTGGTTCCCGCTATGGCAGCAGAAGGCAGAGTTTCCCGACGGGCCGCCGCCGGACAACGCCACCACCTACGACCTGTACTACTGGCTCCGCACGCCGCGCGCATCGGTGCCGGAACAGCCGATAGGACTGCGCCGCGTGCGCAACCGCATCATCGAATATCTGGAACTGGCCAGCTCCTTCGAAGCCCAGCGCCAATTGCAGGCCGCCACGCCCGCCATGTCGGCGCCGGACGAAGTGCTGAACCAATGGGAGGATTGGGTAACGCCGGACTGGAAACAGCATTTCACCGAACCAGTCTTCTCGGCGGAAGAGCGCAATGGCATCGCGCAGTTCGCACGCGAGTGGAGCGGCATCGCGGACGGCGCACCACATCCCTTGCCGCCGCTGGACATCCTGATCACCACGCCCAACTGGCAGGCATTGCAGCGTGCCGCGGCCGCGCTGCTGGCAGTTTTCCTGCTGCGCGGCCGTTCGGACGAGAACTGATCAACCCGCGCGCTTGGCGGCAATGGCGTTACCGGCGCGGCTGGCGGCCTTGCGGCCGAGGAAGTTGGAAATGAACTGGCCCGCATCGACCACCTTGTCGAGATCCACACCGGTCTCGATACCCAGCCCGTTCATCATATAGATGACGTCCTCGGTCGCCACGTTGCCCGTCGCCCCCTTGGCATACGGGCAGCCGCCCAGGCCCGACACGGAGGAATGGAAGATCTCGATCCCCACTTCCATCGACGCATAGATATTGGCCAGCGCCTGGCCGTAGGTATCGTGGAAGTGGCCGGCCAGTCCGTTGGCACGGAACTCCTTGATCGCACGCTCCATCACCGCCTGCGTCTTGCGCGGCGTCGAGACGCCGATGGTGTCGGCGATATCGATCTCGTCACATCCAAGGTCGCGCATGCGGCCCACCACATAAGCCACGGATTCCAGCGGCACCTCGCCCTGGTACGGGCAGCCGAACGCGGTACTGACCGAGGCGCGCAGGCGCAAGCCCGCATCCTTGGCAGCCTTGGCGACCGGCACGAAGCGTTCGATCGATTCCGCGATCGAGCAGTTGATATTCTTTTGCGAGAACGCTTCCGACGCGGCCCCGAAGATCACCACCTCATTGGCACCCGCCGCCAGCGCCGCCTCGAAGCCCTGCATATTCGGCGTCAGCGCGGAATAGATCACGCCCGGCTTGCGCGTGATCCCGGCCATGACGTCCTTCGATGTCGCCATCTGCGGCACCCATTTGGGCGATACGAAAGACGCCGCCTCGATATTCGGGAAGCCAGCTTCCGTCAGGCGGTTCACCAGCTCGATCTTCACGTCGGCCGGCACATCGCCTTTCTCGTTCTGCAGGCCGTCGCGTGGCCCCACTTCGACAATCTTGACCTTCTTCGGCAAATTCATCTCAATAACCCTTTTCGCGGTTGATCACGTCGGCGACCTGTTCGCCGCGTGCGTGCTGGCGCATCTTGCCCACCATCTGCTCCACGCTTTCGCGGCGCAGCGTCAGTGCCGAGATATGCGGCGTGATGATGATGCGCGGCTCCATCCAGAACGGATGCTGGGTTGGCAACGGCTCGTTGCGGAACACGTCCAGCGTGGCGCCGGCGATATGCCCCGACTTGATCAGCGCCAGCAAGTCCGGCTCGGAAACGTGCGCGCCGCGACCGACATTGATGATGTAGGCACCCTGCGGCATCTTCAGCATATTGCTGCGGTTCAGGATATTGCTGGTTTCCTCCGTCAGCGGCAGCATGCACACCACCACGCGCGAAGACCCAAGGAAGCCGTCCAGCCCCTCATGGCCGTGGAAGCATTCGACGCCTGCCAGCGATTTCGGCGAACGGCTCCATGCGCGCAGCGGAAAGCCGAATGGCCGCAACGCGTCGATGACGTGCGAGCCCAGCGCGCCCACGCCCATCACGCCCACGGCAAAGCCGCTCTTGTCGCGTGGTTCGAGCGGCAGCCAGGCGCCGGCGCCGGCCTGGGCCTCGTATTCGTCGAGGCGTCGGAAGTAGCGCAGCACTGCGTGAGTGACGTATTCCGCCATCTGCACGCCCATGCCCGCATCGTTCAGCCGCACGATAGGGATATGCGCCGGAACCGCGTGCGCATACTTCATGATCGCGTCGGCGCCGGCCCCGGTCAGGAAGATCGCCTTCACACGTACAAGGTCGGCCAGCATCGCTTGCGGCGGCGTCCACAGCACGGCGTAATCGCAAGCGGGCAGGTCGGCGCCTTCGCGCCACACCACCACCTCCGCTTCGGGCATGAGTTCGGCGAAATCCTTGATCCAGGGCGCAGTGTCGCCGTCGGCGCGGTACAGCAGGATGCGCATGCCGGTCTCCTTAAGCCGCGGTCTTGAAGGCCAGCAGCGGAGCACCATCGCTGACCTGGTCGCCAACCGCGTAGAGGATGTCCTCGACCACCCCGTCGTGCGGGGCCGAGATGGTGTGTTCCATCTTCATCGCTTCCATGATCACCAGCGCATCGCCCTTCCTCACTTCCTTGCCCTTTTCCGCCAGCACGGCGATCACCTTGCCCGGCATCGGCGCGGTCAGGCGCCCGCCTTCGGCTTCGGACTCGCCGGCATGCGCCATCGGGTCGTTATAGTCCAGCACATAGTGGCCGCCGCCGGTGAACACGTGGAACACATCGCCGGCGCGGCGCACGGTGCCATGCACCGAGGTCTCGCCCAGCTTGATGCTCAGGTCCACGCCATCCTGCTTGAACAGCGACAGGTCCACGCCCAGGCCCTTGATCTCGAAGTGCCAGCCATGCGGCAGGTAGGTCAGCATCGGCTCATAGTGCTTGCCATGCTCGTCGCTGAAGGCCAGCTTGCGCACATAATGGAAGTTCATGCGCCAGCCCAGCGCCTGGCCCCACGGGTCGCCCTGGTTGGCGCCGGATTGCGCCGCCGACTTATCCTTCTCTTCCTCGATCAGCGATACGGCGGCCAGCGCCACGGCCACCACCGGGATGGAGCGCGGCGGCGGGAACAGCGCCTCATGATTGCGCTCGATCAGGCCCGTATCCAGGTCGGCGTTGGCGAAGGCGTCGCCTTCCACCAGGCGCTTCAGGAAGGCGATATTCGACGCCAGCCCGACGATCTGGTATTGCGACAGCGCTTGCGCCATGCGGGCCAGTGCCTGCTTGCGGTCCGCGCCCCAGACGATCAGCTTGGCGATCATCGGGTCGTAGAACGGCGAGATGGCGTCGCCCTGGCGCACGCCGGAATCGATACGCACGGCGGCCGGGAAGCCAGGCACGCCGCCCAGTTCGAAGTTGACCGCATCCGGCGTTTCCAGGTGCTGCAGCGTGCCGATGGACGGCAGGAAGCCCTTCTCGGGATTTTCGGCATAGATGCGCGCTTCGATCGCATGGCCGTTGATGGCCAGCTCGTCCTGCTTTTTCGGCAGCGCTTCGCCGGCGGCGACGCGGATCTGCCATTCCACCAGGTCGGTGCCGGTGATCATTTCGGTCACCGGATGCTCGACCTGCAGGCGGGTGTTCATCTCCATGAAATAGAAGCTGCCATCCTGGTTGGCGATGAACTCCACCGTGCCGGCGCCGACGTAGCCGACGGCACGCGCGGCGGCAACCGCGGCTTCGCCCATCGCGGCGCGGCGCTCGGCGTTCATGCCGGGTGCCGGTGCCTCTTCCAGCACTTTCTGGTGGCGCCGCTGCACGGAGCAGTCACGCTCGAACAGGTAGATGCAATTGCCTTGCGTGTCGGCGAACACCTGGATTTCGATATGGCGCGGACGCTGCAGGTATTTCTCGGCCAGCACCTTGTCGTCGCCGAAGGAGCTGATCGCCTCGCGTTTGCAGGATGCCAGCGCATCCTTGAACGCTTCCGACGATTCGACCACACGCATGCCCTTGCCGCCGCCGCCGGCGGAAGCCTTCAGCAGCACAGGGTAGCCGATGCGGTCGGCCTGCTCCTGCAGGAAGCCCGCATCCTGATTGTCGCCGTGGTAGCCCGGCACCAGCGGCACGTTGGCCTTCTCCATCAACTGCTTGGCAGCGGACTTCGAGCCCATGGCGCGCATGGCGGAAGCCGGCGGGCCGATGAAGGCCAGGCCCACCTCGGCGCAGGCATCCGCGAACTCCGCGTTCTCCGACAGGAAGCCGTAGCCCGGGTGGATCGCTTCCGCACCGGTGGCCAGCGCCACGGCGATCAGCTTGTCGCCGCACAGGTAGGATTCCTTGGCGGCGGCCGGGCCGATGTTCACCGCTTCGTCGCACACGGCGACGTGCTTGGCATTGGCGTCCGCCTCCGAATACACGGCCACGGTCTTGATGCCCATGCGGCGCGCGGTCGCGGCCACGCGGCAGGCGATTTCGCCACGGTTGGCAATCAGGATTTTCTTGAACATGTCTCTCTCTATTCTTTTTGGATTTTTCAGCAGCCGCAGGCTTCTTTTTGCACGGAGTCCAGCACCGCGCCGCGCGTCGGCAGTCCCAGTTTTGCCAGCAGGGCGCGGTCGTCGTTGGCTTCCGGGTTATCGGTGGTCAGCAGCTTGTCGCCGTAGAAGATCGAGTTGGCGCCGGCCATGAAGCACATTGCCTGTACCGCTTCGCCCAGTTCGCGGCGGCCGGCGGACAGGCGCACGCGCGCCTTCGGCATGGTGATGCGGGCGACGGCGATGGTGCGCACGAATTCCAGCGGATCGAGCTTGTCCAGGCCGTGCAGCGGGGTGCCTTCCACCTGCACCAGATGGTTGACCGGCACCGATTCAGGGTAAGGGTTCAGGTTCGCCAGCTGGGCGATCAGGCCGGCGCGCTGTTCGCGCGATTCGCCCATGCCCACGATGCCGCCGCAGCAGACCTTCAGGCCGGCGTTGCGCACGTGGCCCAGGGTGTCCAGGCGGTCCTGGTACTGGCGGGTGGAGATCACGTCGCCGTAAAAGTCCGGCGAGGTGTCCAGGTTGTGGTTGTAGTAGTCCAGGCCCGCATCCTTCAGGCGCTGCGCCTGTTCGGCTTCCAGCATGCCCAGGGTGGCGCAGGTTTCCAGGCCCATGGCTTTCACTTCACGCACCATGTTTTCGACCTTTTCCATGTCGCGCTCTTTCGGGCTGCGCCACGCGGCGCCCATGCAGAAACGGGTCGCGCCATTGTCTTTCGCCTGCTTGGCGGCGTCGAGGACGGTGTCCAGGTCCAGGATCTTCTTGGCTTCCACGCCGGTGTCGTAGCGCGCGGCTTGCGGGCAGTAGCCGCAATCCTCCTCGCAACCGCCGGTCTTGATCGAGAGCAGGGTTGCCAGTTCGACGTCGCCGTCCGGCCAATGCGCGCGATGCGCTTCCTGGGCGCGGAACATCAGCTCGTTGAATGGCAGCTCGTACAGCGCCATCACGTCTTCCAGCGGCCAGGTAGCGGCTTCCGGCAGCTTGATCGCTGCGGCAGGACGGTGCAGTTGGACGGTTTTCGGTTCTTGCAGGGACATTATGCTTCCTCTCTCACTTGTTGCGGCGGCCCGGCCAGTTCGGCAGGGACGTGAAGTTCAGGTATTCGGCGGCGGCGGCGGCGGTCGGCTTGGCCAGGCGAGGGATGCGGCCAAGCAGCGGCGCCGGAATGCGTGCTGCCAGTGCGGCGATATTCTCGTCCGCGAAATTCATTTCAAATTCCAGCGTGTTGGCGACCCAGCCCGCCAGCTTCAGGCCGCGCGCCTCGATCGCCTCCACCGTCAGCAGCGCATGGTTGATGCAGCCAAGGCGCAGGCCCACAACCAGCACCACCGGCAGCGCCAGCTGCTGTGCCAGGTCGGCGGTGTCGAAGTTGTCGGTCAGCGGCACCCGGAAGCCGCCCACGCCTTCCACCACGATGGCATCGGTGGCCGCCGCGACTTCGACATAAGCTGCCAGGATCGGCACCGGATCGATTTCCACGCCTTCCAGCGCCGCCGCGATATGCGGTGCTGCGGGCTCCCTGAGCATGAATGGCGTGGTCAGCGACTGCGGCAGGTGCACATTGCTTGCTTCGATCAGTTGGTCGGCGTCGTCGTTGTGCAACCGGCCGTTTTTCATCACCGCACCGGCGGCGACAGGCTTCATGCCGCAGGCGCGCGCTCCATTGCGCACCAGTGCGTACAGCATGGCGGAAGACGTGAGGGTCTTGCCGATTTCGGTGTCGGTGCCCGCGACAAAGCAGGCAAAGCGCGGCGGCACGCCATCGGCGGCAGCGGCAGCTTGGGGCTCAGGAGCGATGACAGGGTCTTCCAGCGCCATATCAGGTCCTTTCCAGTTCATTGATTGCATCGGCCAGGCGGCGCACGTCGTCGGCCGAGTGGGAGGCCGACAGCGTGATGCGCAGGCGCGCGCTGCCGGCCGGCACGGTCGGCGGGCGGATGCCGCCTACCCAGATGCCTTGCTCGTACAGCGCGGCCGACAGCCGCATGGTTTCTTCGTTCCCGCCAATGATGATTGGCTGGATCGCCGTCTGCGACGGCAGCAGTTGCCAACGCTTCAGGCGCAGGCTGTCGTGCAATTGTGCCACCAGCGCCCGCAGGTGGGCGCGGCGCTCGCGGCCTTCGTCGCCGCAAATGATATCCAGGCTGGCTTGCAGCGCGTGTGCCAATGCCGGCGGTGCGGCGGTGGTGAAGATATAGGGCCGCGCGCGCTGGATCAGCGTTTCCACCACGGTGCGGTGCGCCGCCACGAACGCGCCGCCGACGCCGGCGGCCTTGCCCAGCGTGCCGACATAGACCAGGTAAGGCGAGCGCATGGCAAAGTGCTCGAGCGCGCCGCGGCCATTGGCCCCAAGCGTGCCGAAGCCGTGCGCGTCGTCCACCACCAGCCAGGCATTGTGCCGCTCGCACAGCGCCAGCAGGGCCGGCAGCGGCGCCAGGTCGCCATCCATGCTGAACACGGAATCGGTGACCACGATCTTGTTGCTGGCGCTGCTGGCGGCCAGCAGCTCGCCCAGCGCAGCGACGTCGGCGTGCGGATAGACGGACAGCCTGGTACGCGCCAGGCGGGCGCCATCGATCAGCGAAGCGTGGTTCAGGGCCTCGCTGAAGATTTCCGTATCCTTGTCGCCCACCGCCAAACCGGTCAGCACGGCCAGGTTGGCCATATACCCGGTGCAGAAGTACAGCGCCTGCGCCTCCACCAGGTGCGGCGACAGGAATTCGGCCAGGCGCTGCTCCAGCAGGGTATGCGCGCGGCTATGGCCGCTGATCAGGTGGGAGGCGCCGCTGCCGGTGCCGTACATTTGCACGCCCTGTTGCATCGCTTCAGCCAGCCGCGGATGCGCGGCCAGCCCCAGGTAGTCGTTGCTGCAGAAGGCCAGGATTTCGCGGCCATCCACCATCACGCGCGGCGCGCAGGCCGTTTCCACCGAGCGCCGCTTGCGGACCAGGTTCTTGTCGTGCAGGCCTTGCAGCTGCCGGTCGAGTCTTGCGAGCAGTTCCATGATCAGGCCACCCGCGTTTTCTCGAAGACCGACAGCGTGCGCGCAGCCAGGCCCTCGATCTCTTCGTCGCTGAGGATATACGGCGGCATCAGGTACACGGTATTGCCGATCGGGCGCAGCAGCAATTCCTGCTTCGTGCCCTCTGTGAAGAAGCGGCGCGAGAAGCCCGGCGTGGCGCCGACGGCGTCGAAGGCCCAGATCATGCCGCGGTTGCGGAAGTTCTCCGTGTATTCGTGGTTGGCCAGGGGTGCCAGCGCCTCGGTCAGCTTGCGCGAACGTGCCTGGTTCGCTTCCAGCACATGGTCTTCCTGGAAAATATCCAGTGTGGCCAGCGCAGCGCGGCAAGCCAGCGGGTTGCCGGTGTAAGAGTGCGAGTGCAGGAAGCCGCGCGTCACCTCGGCATCGTAGAAGGCCTGGTAGATTTCGTCGCGCGACAGCACGATCGACAGCGGCAGGTAGCCGCCGCTGATGCCCTTCGACAGGCACAGGAAGTCCGGCC
>CBFGQI010000041.1:0-37859 GCA_965650885.1 uncultured Oxalobacteraceae bacterium | reverse complement strand
CCGGCATGATCTTCGTCCCTTGCAAGGACGGCATCAGCCACAACGAAATCGAGGACGCCAAGAAGGAGCACCTGGAAGCCGGCTGCAACGTCCTGCTGCACGCCATGCTGGAGCGCGCCGGAGTGGTGTAAGCCGCCGTGCGCAAGGTCAGCGCCGAGCCGCCGTCAGCGCCCGAAGGCGATGCGGGTGATGGCGACGGTGGCTTCGTGGGCCAGGTCGGCGAGTTCCTTGTGTTGCGGGCGGGTTTCGGAGATGAACAACATGGTACCCAGCATTTGCGCGACGATCAGCGTGCCGCGCACTTCGCATTGCTGCATCGGCAGTTCGGGATCGATCTCGTGGATCAGGTTGCGCAGCGTGCGGCGGGCGCGCGTCATCATGGTGTCGAACAGCTTGGTGGCGACGGGATGGCGGTTGGCCAGCGCGGCGATCTCGAAAAACAGCCCGCTGGAAACCTGGTCGCGCAAGTCGGCCAGGAAGTAATCGATGATCGACTCGAACAGCTCCACGCGCGGGCCGGTGCCGGCGGCGGCGACGCGCTCGTCGATGCCGGCCTGGTAGCGCGCAAAGGTCTGTTCCAGCAGCGCCTCGATCAGCGCGTCGCGGCTTGGGTAGTAATGCTGGACCGTCGATAAGCTCACCCCGACCTGCTGCGCCACGCTGCGCATGGCCAGCGCGGCATAGCCGTCGCGCGCCAGCAACAGCCGCGCCGCCTCCAGGATGGCGCTGGCGCGCTCATAGCCCTTGGTGGTGGTGTTGGAATCCTTCGCCTGCAGCGGCGTATCTGTCTTTTTCCTCATACAGCAAGGATTATCGCGTCGATTGACAAATAGGTCAATCGACCGATAGTATTTCGGTCATCTGACCTATAACATGATCCGGAGACTTTGCCAGATGATCCCCCGTACCTTATTCAACGAAGAACACGACATGCTGCGCGAATCTGCGCGCCGCTTCATGGAAACCGAGATCGCCCCGCACCATGAGCGCTGGGAAGAGCAGGGCTATGTGGACCGCGAGGCGTGGCTGAAAGCCGGCGCCGCCGGCTTCCTGTGCCCAACCATGCCGGAACAATATGGCGGCGCCGGCGTCGACCGCCGCTACAGCATGGTGCTGATCGAGGAGCAGGCCCGCATCGGCGCTTCCGGTCCCGGCTTCATGCTGCATTCGGAAATCGTGGCACCGTACATCCTGCACTACGGGAACGAGTACCTGAAGTCGCACTACCTGCCCAAGCTGGCCACCGGAGAAATGATCGGCGCCATCGCGATGACCGAACCTGGCGCCGGCTCCGACCTGCAAGGCGTCGGCACCACCGCGATCCGCGATGGCGACCATTACATCCTGAACGGTTCCAAGACCTTCATCACCAATGGCTGGCACGCGGACTGCGTGGTCGTGGTGGCCAAGACCGACCCGAGCGCCGGCGCCAAGGGCATCAGCCTGTTCGTGGTCGACACCTCGATGGCCGGTTTCAGCAAAGGCAAGCGCCTGAAGAAGGCTGGCATGAAAGCGCAGGATACCTCCGAACTATTCTTCGAGAACGTGCGCGTGCCGGCGCAAAACTTGCTGGGCGAAGAGGGGGCCGGTTTCAAATACCTGATGCAGGAACTGCCGTGGGAACGCATGCAGATCGCGATCATGGCAGTGCAGGCGGCCGAGTCGGGCCTGGAGTGGACGCTGCAATACTCGCGTGACCGCAGGGCATTCAAGCGTCCGATCGGCGAATTCCAGACCGTGGCCCATGCGCTGGCGGAAATCAAGACCGAGGTGGAAGTCTGCCGCGTGTTCGTGGACCGCTGCATGGAGCTGCTGCTCGAGGATAAGCTGGACGCTGCCACCGCTTCGATGGCCAAGTACTGGACCACGGAAATGCAGTTCCGCGTGCTGGACAAGTGCGTGCAGCTGCACGGCGGTTATGGCTATATGTGGGAGTACCCGATCACCCGCGCCTGGGCCGATGCGCGCGTGCAGCGCGTGTATGGCGGCACCAACGAAATCATGAAAGAACTGATCAGCCGTTCGCTGTAAGGAGACCAGCTTGGATGCATATATCTTCGACGCCGTGCGCACGCCGCGCGGCAAGGGCAAGAAGGATGGCGCGCTGCACGGCGTAACGCCGCTGCGCCTGGCGGAGACTGCGCTGCGCGCGCTGGTCGGCCGCAATCGTTTCGACAGCGCGCTGATCGACGACGTGGTGCTCGGTTGCGTCGAGCCGGTCGGCGAGCAGGGCGCCTGCATTGGGCGCGTGGCCGCGCTGGCAGCCGGCTACGCGGAATCGGTGGCGGGCGTGCAGATCAACCGCTTCTGTGCCTCGGGACTGGAAGCCTGCAATATGGCGGCTGCGCAGGTGATGTCCGGCCAGTCCGATATGGTGGTGGGCGGCGGCGTCGAATCCATGTCGCGTGTGCCGATGGGTTCTTCGGGCGGCGCCTGGCCGGTCGACCCGCAAAGCGCTTTCGACTCGTATTTCGTGCCGCAGGGGATTTCGGCGGACGCCATCGCCACCATCTGGGGCTATAGCCGGCGCGACGTGGATGCCTACGCGGTCGAATCGCAGCAGCGCGCCCACCGCGCGTGGCAGGAAGGACGTTTTGCGCGCTCCGTGGTGCCGGTGCTGGACCGTAACGGCTTGACGATCCTGGCGCGCGACGAGATTGTGCGGCCTGAAACCACGGTCGAATCGCTTGGTGCGCTGAAACCGTCGTTTGCCGACATGGGCGCCAATTTCGGCTTCGATGCCGTGATCACGCAGCGCTATCCGCAGATCGAGCAGATGCGGCACGTGCACCATGCCGGCAACAGCTCTGGCATCGTGGACGGTGCCGCGGCGGTACTGATCGGTACCCTCGAGGCGGGTGAACGCGCCGGCCTGAAGCCGCGTGCCCGCATCCGGTCTTTCGCTTCGATCGGCAGCGAGCCGTCCATCATGCTCACCGGCCCGAGCTATGCCGCCGAGAAGGCGCTGCAACGCGCCGGCATGAAGGCGTCCGATATCGACCTGTACGAATTGAATGAAGCCTTCGCCTCGGTCGTGCTGCGCTTCATGGAAGTGATGAACGTCCCGCACGAGAAGATGAACGTCAACGGCGGCGCCATCGCCATGGGCCATCCGCTGGGCGCCACCGGCGCCATGATCCTTGGCACCTTGCTTGACGAGCTGGAGCGCCGCAACCTGCAAACCGGCCTTGCCACGCTGTGCGTCGGCGCCGGCATGGGCACTGCCACCATCATTGAGCGTATTTAAGGGAGACAGACAATGATTGATTACAGCCTGGATTCCCATGGCGTTGCGACCCTGAGCTGGAATATGCCGGGGCGCAACCAGAACGTGTTGAACGAGGAAAGCTGCGGCGCCCTGTGCGAGCTGGTGGAACGCGTGGTTGGCGATGCGGCGGTCAATGGCGTGCTGATGACGTCCGCCAAGCCGGACTTCATCGCCGGTGGCGACCTGGAATGGCTGCTTTCCGCGCGCGCGGCGGACGTACTGTTCGAGCGCGTAGTGCGGCTCGACCGCGCGCTGCGCAAACTGGAGACCTGCGGCAAGCCGGTTGCGATGGCTCTGTCGGGAACAACGCTGGGCGGCGGCCTGGAAGTGGCGCTGTGCGGGCATTATCGCGTGGCTGCGGATAATCCCAAGGCGCGCTTCGGCCTGCCGGAAGTGACGCTGGGCCTGCTGCCGGGCGGTGGCGGCACGCAGCGTTTGCCGCGCCTGGTCGGTATCCAGAAATCGCTGCCGCTGCTGTTGGAAGGCAAACGCCTGACCGCTGCCGCCGCGCGCGAGCTGGGCATCCTGAACGAGGTCGTACCGGCCGGCACCGAGGCCGCCGCCGCCCACGCCTGGCTGCTCGCGGCCATTGCCGCCGGCGGCGCGCAACAGCCGTGGGACGTGAAGGGGTTCAAGATCCCGGGCGGGGCGGTTTCTTCGCCATCCGTGCAGCAAGTCTTCATGGCCGCCAACGCGATGCTGCGCGCCAAGACCTATGGCAACTATCCCGCTCCGCGCAACATCCTGTCCTGCGTCTACGAAGGGCTGATCACGGACCTCGACACCGGCCTGATGACGGAAGCGCGCTATTTCGTGCAGACCGTGCTTTCGCCGGAAGCCAAGAACATGATCCGCACGCTGTTCTTCAGCATGAACGAAGCGAACAAGCTGGCCGCGCGGCCGCAAGGTGTGCCGGCGCAGAAATACAGCAAGATCGGCGTGCTGGGCGCTGGCATGATGGGCGCCGGCATCGCCTACGTCGCTGCCAAGGCCGGCATCGAGGTCGTGCTGATCGATACCGCGCAGGAGGCGGCCGAACGCGGCAAGCAGTATTCGGCAGGCCTGCTGGCGAAACAGCAGCAGCGCGGCCAGGTCACGGCCGAGAAGGCGGAGGCGCTGCTGGCGCGAATTACGCCAACCACGGAATATGCGTTGCTGGCCGGTGCGGAGCTGGTAGTGGAGGCGGTCTTCGAGGACCGCGCCATCAAGGCGGACGTGACGCGCCGCGCCGAATCCGTGATCGGCGCGGACGCGATCTTCGCCTCGAATACGTCGACGCTGCCGATCACCGGCCTGGCGCAAGCCAGCGCGCGGCCGGCCAACTTCATCGGCCTGCACTTCTTCTCGCCGGTGGACCGCATGGCCATCGTGGAGATCATCGTCGGCAAGCAGACTTCCGACGCCACGCTGGCGCGCTCGATGGACCTGGTGCGGGCACTGGGCATGACGCCGATCGTGGTCAACGATTCGCGCGGTTTCTACACCAGCCGCGTGTTCTCGACCTATGTGCTGGAAGGCATGGCCCTGCTGGCGGAAGGCGTGGCGCCGGCCTTGATCGAGAACGCCGGCCTGCAAGCCGGGATGCCGGTTGGTCCGTTGGCGCTTACCGATGAAGTTTCGTCGGAGCTGATCTGGAAGATCGACCGCCAGACCCGCCTCGACCTGGGCGAGGCCTACCAATCCCGGCCCGGCCATGAGGTTGCCGCGCGCATGGTGGAGCTGGGCCGCATCGGCAAGAAGGCGGGAAAAGGCTTCTATCATTACCCCGCCGACGCGAAAAAGCAGCTGTGGGCCGGCCTGGCCGAACTGTTCCCGCGCGCTGCCGCCCAGCCTGACGTGGCAACTGTTGTCGAACGTCTGACCGTGGTGCAGGCGGTGGAGACCGCACGCTGCATGGATGAAGGCGTGCTGCGCTCCGCACGCGATGCCGATGTCGGTGCTATCCTCGCATGGGGCTTCCCGCCATTCCGTGGCGGCCCGCTGAGCATGATCGACAATACCGGTACCGCGGCGTTCGTGGCGCAATGCGAACGCCTGGCGGCGGCACACGGCGATCGCTTCGCGCCGCCCGCGCAATTGAAGGCGATGGCGGCTGCGGGGGCAACGTATTACAAGGAGCGTTGAGATGGGCGTGCTGTCCGGCGTCAGGATCATCGAGATTGCGGGTATTGGTCCGGGACCGTTCTGCGGCATGCTGCTGGCGGACCTCGGCGCCGACGTGATCGTGGTCGAGCGTCCCGGCCCGGCCGAGATCCCGACCGCAGGCATCCTGCGCCGGGGCAAGCGCTCGCTGGCGCTGGATCTCAAGGCGCCCGGCGCGGTCGATACCGTGCTGGACCTGGTCGCGGATGCCGATGGTTTGATCGAAGGCATGCGGCCTGGCGCCATGGAACGCCTGGGCCTCGGCCCCGACGTCTGCCTGGCGCGCAACCCGCGCCTCGCCTACGGCCGCATGACCGGCTGGGGCCAGGACGGCCCGCTGGCGCAGGCGGCCGGTCACGACAACAATTACATCGCCCTGTCCGGCGCACTGCATTACGCTGGGGCGGGGGACGTGCCGCCGGTATCGCCGCCAACGCTGGTCGGCGACCTTGGCGGCGGCGCGCTTTATCTTGCGCTGGGCATCGTCTCCGCCATCCTGCATGCGCGCGGTGGCGGCAAGGGGCAGGTGATCGATGCCGCCATCGTCGATGGCTCTGCGCACATGATGAACCTCCTGCTCGACCTGGCCGGCGCTGGCCTGATGCGCGAGCAGCGCGGCACTTCGGTGCTGGATGGGCCGCACTGGTTCAACACCTATCGCTGCAAGGATGGCCGCGACATCACTGTCGGCGCGCTGGAAGGCAAGTTCTACAAGCTGCTGCTGGAAAAGCTCGGCCTTGCGTCGGACCGCCGGTTCGCCGCCCAGCATGCCGCCGGCCAGTGGCCGCTGCAGCGGGAGGCGTTCGCGGAATTGTTTGCGCAGCGTACGCGCGATGAATGGTGCGGGCTGCTGGAGGGCTCGGATGCCTGCTTCGCGCCGGTGCTGACGCCGTCCGAGGCTGCGCAGCACCCGCATCTGCAGGCGCGCGGGACATATGCCCGCGATGGCGGCTTGTTGCAGGCGAACCCCGCGCCACGCTTCGGCGCCACGCCGGCGCCGGCGGTGCCTAACGCGATCCCTGCCGTGGGGCAGCACAGCCAGGAGATCCTGGCGATGCTGGGGCGCCACGGCGGCGCCGAGGCGGGAGCTTAGCCCTGTGGCTTGAAATTGCGCAGGAAGTCGAGCAAGATGCGCGCCGCGATGTCGGCATCGTCCGCCGTCATCGTTTCCAGCGGGTTGTGGCTGATGCCACCGTTGCCGCAGCGGGTGAACAGCATTGCCACATCGGTCAGGGCGGCGATCGCCATCGCGTCGTGGCCGGCGCCGGACAGCAGGTGGAAGCGCGGCAGTCCGGTACGTTCGACCGCGTCGCCCAGCTGCTGCATCAGCCAAGGTGCGCAGGGGGCGGCCTTGGCCTCGACGATTCTCTCGACCTTGAATTCGATGGCGCGGCGTGCGCAGATCGCAGCCAGGCCATCGAGCACGTCGCGCACGGCCGCCTCGCGCACCGCATCGTCGGCGGCGCGGATGTCGAGCGACAGCTTGCATGCGCCGGGCACCACGTTGACCGAGCCGCCCGGTACCTGGAGTTGGCCGACGGTGCCAACCAGCGCCTCGCCTTGCGCGCAGCGCTGCTCGACCAGCAGCACGAGTTCCGCCGCCGCCGCCGCCGCATCCTTGCGCATATGCATCGGCGTGGTGCCGGCATGGCTCGCAACGCCCTGCAAATCGACCAGGAAGCGCGAGCTGCCTGCGATGGCGGTCACCACGCCAACGGGCAGGCCGCGCTCCAGCAGCACGGGTCCTTGTTCGATGTGGACTTCGACGTAGGCTGCAACGTCCTGGCGCCGGCGCGCGATGGCGGGGATGGCGGCGGGATCATGGCCGGCCTCGGTCAGCGCGCCGCGCATCGTGGTGCCTTCGGCATCGACGGCATCGAGCAGGGACATGTCGAAGTTGCCGGTGACGGCATTACTGCCCAGGAAGGTGCTGCGGAAGCGCACGCCTTCCTCTTCCGCAAAGCCGATCACCTCGAAATGGAAGGGCAGCTTTTCGCCGCGCGAATGCAAGTGCTGCACGATGGCGATAGGTAGCAGGATGCCGAGGCGGCCGTCGTACTTGCCGCCGTTGCGCACCGTGTCGTAGTGCGAGCCGGTGAGTATCGTCTTCGCGCCGGGGACATCGGACAGGTAGCGGCCGACCACGTTGCCAACAGCATCGATTTCCACCTGCATGCCGGCTTGGCGCATCCAGTCCGCCAGCTGTGCGGCGGTGGCGCGGTGGGCCTCGGTCATGTAGGCGCAGGTGAGGGCGCCTTCCTCGTCGCTCCATTGCGCCAGTTCTTCCGACCACTGCATGAGCTGAGGGCCGAATGCCAGCTGCACGCCAAGCAGGTCGTTCAGGCGGATTTCGGCGATACGGTGGATCTGGCGCAGGCATTCCGCCATTTCGTCGGCGCGCTGGTTTTTCAGGCGCCGCGCGAAGGTGGCGATCACGGCTTCGCGCGTGAGGCCTTGTCCGGTCGGTCCTTTCACGGCCAGGATGAAAGGGAAGCCGAATTTCGCGTTGTAATCCGCGTTCAGTTTGTGCAGGGTCGCAAATTGCTCCGGGCTGCACAGGTTCAAGCCGGATTTCGCCTGTTCGCTGGTCGATTCGGCCGTCAGTTCGCCGGCGATGGCGGCCTTGCCAGCCAGTTCGGGGTGGGCACGGATCAGGCCAAGCTGCTCGGCTTCGGTCGCGCTGCTGACGACGCCCTGCAAGGCTTGTTTCAGTGCCGCCGGCGATGCAAATGGCCGCTGCGCCGCCGCGCGCTCCGGAATCCAGGGCGAATGTTCATAAATGCCGCGCAAGCGGTCAACAAATGCTGGCAGGTCGCAGGAATTCAGTTCGGAGAGAGTCGTCGTCATCGCAGGTATCCCATATTGGAACGTCGATCATATCCCGCCCGGCGCGGCGCGCCATAAGCGACACTATATACCGACCATCAAAGTGCGCGGGCTGCGGCGGTGACCTGGTCGCGCAGCCATTTGTGCTCGGGAGCCTGGTGCACGCGCTCGTGCCACAACTGGTAAAAGCGCATGGCTGGAAACTTGACGGGCGGGGTGAATACTTTCAGCGGCAGGGAATTTTCGTAAAAGCGCAGGAATTGGCGGCCGGTGGTCAGCACCAGGTCGGTCTGCGCCAGCATGTATGGGATCAGGCTGAAATAGGCCGACTCCACCGCGACGTTGCGCCGCATTCCCTGGCGCTCGAGGAAGGCGTCGATCACGCCGCCGTAGCCTGGCACCATCTGCGATGGCGCGACGTGCGGCAGGGTGAGGTAATCGTCCAGCGTCATCGCATCGCCGGCGGTGCGCTTGGCGTAAGGGCTGCCGGCATGCATGGCGCAAATGATCGGGTCTTCGAACAGCTTGGAAATGTGCAGGTGCTGCGGCGGCTCGTCCCAGTTGGCGATCACCAGGTCCATGTCGCCGTCCGACAGCATGCGCAGGTAGTCGGTGCCGGGCCCGATCGAGTGGATCACCACGCGGCTGCGGGGCGAACCGCGCCTGAGCATGGCCACCACATTGGGCAGGAACTGGCTGTCCAGGTAGTCCGGCGCGGCGATATTGAAGGTGCGCGCTTCTTCCTGCGGCACGAAAGGCGTCTTCTTGACGAACAGCGATTCGGTCTCGTCGAGGATGCGCTTGGCCGGCTTGAGCAAGCTTTCGCCATGCTGGGTCGGCACCATGCCGCGCGCGCCGCGCACCAGCAGCGGATCGCCGGTCAGCTCGCGCAGTTTGCGCAGCGAGGCGGAAATCGAGGGCTGCGGCTGGTTCAGCTTGAGCGCCACGCGCGACACGTTTTTCTCCACCAGCAGCAGGTAGAGGATGCGGATCAAGTGAATATCGAGGTGTTGCGGCAGGCCGGACATCTTGCTTACGTATATGAAATCGAATATCTTGAATATACGACATATTTCATGTTACCGGAACCTGAAAGCGCGTATCTTCGATAGATTGCCACTCTTCTAACTCAAGGAATTACATGGAATACCTGCTGCCCTATGGCCTGGAATGGGCGAACCTGCTGGTACGCTGGCTGCACATCATCACCGGTATCGCGTGGATCGGCGCTTCCTTCTACTTCGTCTGGCTGGATAATTCGATCCGCCCGCCCGCACCGGGCTCGGAACTGGCGAAAAAGGGCGTCTCCGGCGAATTGTGGGCGGTGCACGGCGGCGGCTTCTACAACCCGCAGAAATACCTGGTGGCGCCGGCCGAATTGCCGAAGGAGCTGCACTGGTTCAAATGGGAGGCTTACAGTACCTGGCTGTCGGGTATCGCCTTGCTGACGATCGCATACTACTTCAACGCCCAGGCGATGATGGTGGACAAGCAGGTGGCCGACCTCACCAGCCTGCAGGCGGTCGGCATCGGTGTCGGCTTCCTGGTCGCCGGCTGGGTGGTGTATGACGGCTTGTGCCGCTCCCCGCTGGGCAAGAACGAAAAATGGCTTGGCCTGGTGGTGTTCCTGCTGCTGGTTGTCGCAGCCTATGCGCTGACCCATTCGCTGAGCGGCCGTGCAGCCTTCATCCACATCGGTGCCATGATCGGCACCATCATGGTCGCCAATGTGGCGATGCTGATCATCCCCGGCCAGCGCAAGATGGTGCAAGCGATGCAGGCCGGCAGCCTGCCCGATCCGGTCCATGGCATCAAGGCCAAGCAGCGCAGCGTGCACAACAACTACTTCACCCTGCCGGTGCTGTTCATCATGATCAGCAACCATTATGCGATGACGTACCAGCACCGGCACGCCTGGCTGGTGCTGGCCTTCATCATGGCGGCGGGCGTGTTCATCCGCCACTTCTTCAACCTGCGCCACAAGGGCCGCATCGAGTGGCGCTACCCGGCCATTGGCGTGGCATTGCTGGCGGCGGTTGCCGTCGCCATTGCGCCGCCCAGGCCGGCCGCCGTGAAACCCGCCGCCGACCACGCCGCGCAATTCGCGCGCGTGAAAGCCATTGTCGATGCGCGCTGCGTGGCATGCCATTCGGCCGCGCCAAGCCAGCCCGGCTTCGCCACCGCGCCGGCCGGGGTGCTGCTCGACACGCCGGAGCAGGTGCGCCAGCGCGCCGCCCAGATCCACAAGCGCGCGGTGGAATTGAAGGACATGCCGATCGCCAACCTGACCAATATGACCGACGCCGAACGCGCCGAACTGGGCGCCTGGTTCGCCGCAGGAGCAAAGTAATGAAAGAGAAGCTGACGCAATGGATTGACGCCCACTTCGACGAGGAAGTGGCGCTGCTGCAGCAAGTGCTGCGCGTACCGACCGATACGCCGCCCGGCAACAACGCGCCCCATGCGGAGACCGTCGCGAGCCTGGTCGAGGCATACGGCTGGCACGCCGAGAAGCACGCCGTGCCGGAGCGGGAAGTGCGCGACTATGGCATGGAGTCGATCACCAACCTGATCATCCGCCGTCCTTACGCTGCCGGCGGCCCGACCATCGCACTGAACGCGCACGGCGACGTGGTGCCGCCGGGCGAGGGCTGGACGTACCCGCCATACGGCGGCGTGATCGACAATGGTTATATCTACGGCCGTGCCGCCGCCGTCTCGAAATGCGATTTCGCCACCTACATCTTCGCGGTGCGCGCACTGGAAGCGTTGGGGGTGAAGCTGAAAGGCGGCGTCGAGCTGCATTTCACCTATGACGAGGAATTCGGCGGCCTGCTCGGACCCGGCTTCCTGCTGCGCGAACAGCTGACCAAGCCGGACTACGTCATCGCCGCAGGTTTCAGCTACAACATCGTCACCGCCCACAACGCCTGTCTGCAGCTGGAGATCACCGTGCACGGCAAGTCCGGCCACGGCGCCATGCCGGAGACCGGTCACGATGCGCTGCAGGCCGCGACCAGGATCCTGAACGCGATCTACGGCCAACTGCCGGAACTGAAGAAGATCAAGTCCCAGGTGCCGGGCATCGATTCCCCGACCATGCTGGTGGGCCGCATCGATGGCGGCACCAACACCAATGTGGTGCCGGGCAAGGTGGTGATGAAGATGGACCGCCGCATGATCCCGGAAGAAGACCCGGTGGCCGTCGAAGCCCAGGTGCGCCAGCTGATCGAAGACGCGGTGCAGGGCGTGCCCGGTATTCGCCTCGAGATCAAGCGCCTGCTGCTGTCGCACGCGCTGCGTCCGCTGCCGGCAGGGGCCAAGCTGGTGGCCAGCCTGCAGGGCAATGCCCGCGACGTGTTGGGTGAAGATATCCCGGCAGTCGGGACGCCGCTGTATGCCGACGCCCGCCTGTATGGCGAGCATGGTATTCCCGCAGTACTATATGGCGCTGGGCCGCGCAGCGTGCCCGAATCGAATGCCAAGAAGGCGGATGAAAAACTGCTGCTGGAAGATTTGCGCAAAGCGACCAAGATCGTGGCGATGACTTTGCTGGATTTCCTTGCGGCCGAATGAAGAGGTGAGGCAATGTTTGAGCGGAAGATGATGGCCGGGTGGGGCGATATGGATTTCAACAGCCATATGGCCAACACGGCTTACCTGAACAAGGCTGGCGATATCCGCATGCTGTTCCTGTCCGAGTATGGGTTCCCGATGGCGGAGTTCAAGCGCTTGAACATCGGTCCGGTGGTGATGAAGGACGAAATCGCCTATTTCAAGGAAGTGCTGCTGCTGGACCAGATCACCGTGACGCTGGCGCTGGCCGGGCTGTCGCAGGACGGCAGCCGCTGGATGCTGCGCAGCGACGTCTATCGCAGCGACGGCAAGCTGGCCGCCCGCATCAACAGCTCGGGCGGCTGGCTGGACCTGACGGCGCGCAAACTGGTCACGCCGCCGCCGGCCTTGCTGGCTGCCTGGCATTCGCTGTACCAGACGGACGATTTCCAGACGTTGCCGAGCAGTGTAGTGAAGCCTTGAACCGGTAAGGCGGGTGTCTGACCCTCTGGGTCAGACACCGGTGTGCCGGTTTTTCGGGCTTACTTCAAAGTGCGCTCGAAAAGCTGGTAGATGCGGCGGTACTGGTCGTACCAGCTTTCCGGCTGCACGTAGGCGTGGCGTTCCAGCGGATAGGCCGCCAGTTCCCAGTGGTCCTTTTTCAGCTCGATGAAGCGCTGCGCCATGCGCACCGAGTCCTGGAAGAACACGTTGTCGTCCACCATGCCGTGGGCGATCAGCAGGTGGCCTTTCAGCTTGTCGGCGTATTCGATGGGCGAGGACTTGCGGTAGGCATCCGGATCGATGTCCGGCGTGTTCAGGATGTTGGCGGTGTAGCCGTGGTTATAGGAAGTCCAGTCGGTCACGGGCCGCAGCGCCGCGCCGGCCTTGAACAGTTCCGGCTCGCGCAGCAGCGCCATGAAGGTCATGAAGCCGCCGTAGCTGCCGCCATAGATGCCGACCCTGTCGATGTTGCCCTGGTGGTTGGCCGCCAGCCATTTGGCGCCGTCGACATAGTCTTCGAGTTCGGGGTGGCCCATCTGGCGGTAGATCGCGGTGCGCCAGTCGCGCCCATAGCCCTTGGATGCGCGGTAATCCATGTCCAGCACGATGTAGCCTTTTTCCACCAGCAGGTTGTGGAACATCTGCTCGCGGAAGTACTGCGGATAGCGGTTGTGGGTGTTCTGCAGGTAGCCCGCGCCATGCACGAACAGCACGATCGGGTACTTCCTGCCCGGCTCCAGCTTGGCGGGGCGGTAGAGTTTGGACCAGATCGGCTGGCCGGCGCCGTGGGTCGAAGGCACGGCCACCATCTGCGGCTCGATCCACTCGCGGGCCTTGAATTCCGGACTGCGGGTGTCGGTGAGTTTCGCCGCTGCGCCGCCGGCGGCCGGCACGGTGGCCAGTTGTGAAGGCATGTAGGCGCTCGAATAATGCACCAGCAGCTTGCGCTGGTCGGGCGACAGTTCGAATTTTTCAACGCCGCCGGCCAGCTGGGTCACTTCGCGCACTGCCGCATCCCTGGCGGAAGCCGCGCAGACTTCGTACTCGCCGGGCGTGCGGCGGTTGCACAGCATGTAGGCCAGGGTGCCGTCGGCATTCCACTTGACGTTGCTCGCTTCCCACTTGCCGCCGGTCAGGGCGCGCTGCTTGCCGTCCGCGCCCAGGGTGTACAGGTGGGAGTAGCCGCTTTCCTCGGACATGAACCACAGGGTGCTGTTGTCGGGCAGCCAGCCGAAGTCGTTGTAGGCGTAGTTGATCCAGGCCTTGTCGCTCAGGCGGTGCAGGGAATTCAGCTTGGCGCCCTCCAGGTCGATGGCGGCCAGCCAGCGGTCCTTGTTGTCCACGGTGCGCAGCATGACGGCAGCCTTGCCGCCATTGGCGCTCCAGACGATGGCGTCGTCGTCGGTCAGGCGGGTGGCGCGGTTGCCTTTCAGGGCCGGCTGCTTTGCCGCTTCGCGCAGGCCGGCCAGCGGGTCGGTGGCGATGCCCGGCAGGGTGTCGAATGGCAGGTCCTTGACGGTGCCGGTGCGCAGGTCCACCAGTTTCAGCGCTTGCGCCAGCGGCAGGTTGCGTCCGACGCGCGTGCGCTGGTCGTCGAATTCCTCGTAGCCCGATTCGGTCACGTAGCGCGGCAGCTTGCCGACGCGGCCGTTGTCGCCGCCCTTGGGCGAAGTGGCCACCACCAGCCAGCGGCCATCGGGCGACAGCGAGGAGGCGTCGATCGATACCTTGTCGCCAAAATAGATCGGCGCCGGCGCGCGGGTCGGGTCGGCCTGGCGCTCGGCCTTGGCGCGGGCGCGGGTTTCGTCACGCTCGTCCTTCTGGCGCTTCAGGGTGGCGATCAGGCGCAGCTGCATGTCGCGCAGGTAGTCTTCGTCCGGTGCCGCGGCCGGATCCTTGGCGGCACGCGGCAGGGCGAGCGGCGACACCAGGCGATCGCTGCGGCTCCAGCTGAACCAGTCGTTGCCGACCTTGAATTGCACGCTGCGGCCGTCGGCCGAGTACTGCGGCGCCGACGCGTTGGCGGTGCCGCGGCTGATCTGCACCAGGGCACCGGTCTTCAGGTCGCGTTCGAACAGGTCGCCATTGCGCAGCACGATGGCGCGGGTGCGCTCGCGGTTGAACACCATGTCCGGGCTGTCCTGGTTGGACAGTTCGGCATCGGCCACCAGGCGCGGTTTGTCGCCGGCCTGGAAGGTGTCGCGCAGCGAAGAGCCGATGCGCTTTTGTTTGTAGAAGATCTGCTTGCCGTCCCAGCTCCACCACGCGGTTTCCACGGGCGTGCCGATCCAGTCGGGGTGGGCCATGGCCTGGTCGAGGGTGATAGGGGTGTAAGCAAAGGCGGGGGCCGCCAGCAGTGCTGCCAGCGTAGGAAGGGCAAGTCGGCGCATAGTCTCGAAGGGGAAATGGAAAATTTCGAGCATGGATTCTAACAGCCGGCCCCCGCGCGGAAAGTATCAGGCTTGTAACAGGAGGCCGGGGCCCTCTAGAATGTCGCACATTTGACTTATTCAGGAGACAAGATGGCTAAGAGCCACGTCCCGGCGCTGGTCCTGGCGCTGGCGGCCTTGCTGCCGGCAACCGCAGCGCTGGCACAGGAGCAGCCGGCGATGCGGTGGGAAACCGCTGCCCTGGCCGGGGCATTCAAGGAAAACATCGGCGAGGATGAAAAGATCGCCGGCCTGTCGAAATTGTGGTCGGAAGTGAAATACAACTTCTTCGACGTCGCGATGCTGGAAAAGCTCGACTGGGACAAGGTCTACCTGGATACGCTGCCGCGCGTGCGCGCCACGCGCAACACCGAGGAGTACTACCGCGTGCTGACGGAAATGGTGGGCAAGCTGAAGGACGGCCACACCAATGTCTTCCCGCCGAAGGAACTGAACGACCGCGTGTGGGGCTTCCCGCTATTGAAGACGCTCCCGATCGAAGGCCGCGTCATCGTCACCGAAGTGCTCGATCCCGGCCTGCGTGCCAAGGGCATCATGCCGGGCCTGGAAGTGGTGGCGGTCGAGGGAAGCGACGTCAAGGCCTATGCGGCGCGCGAGGTGGCGCCATATGTGAGCGCGTCCACGCCCCAGGACGAAGCATTGCGCACGTTCGGCTACTTCCTGCTGCGCGGTGCGGCAGGCACGGCGCCGCGCGTCACCTTCCGCGATGCGGCCGGCAAGCAGTTCGAGGAGCAGGTGCCGCGCGTCGGCCTCGAAGCGCGCAAGGCGGCTACGGGCAATGCGCCATCGTTCGAATTCAGCATGCTGCCCGGCGACGTGGCCTATATTGCCCTGAACAGCTTTGACGACGACAGCGCTGCCGACGCCTGGCTGGCGGCCTTCGATGAAATCGCCAAGTCGGCGGCGCTGGTCATCGACGTGCGCCGCAACGGCGGCGGCAATTCCAGCGTCGGCTACAAAATCCTGTCCACGCTGGACAACAAGGCATTCCTGACCAGCCGCTGGGCCACGCGCGATTACAAGCCTGCCTGGCGCGCCTGGGACAAAGCGATGCCGATGTATGCCGAAGCGCCGCGCGCAGTGCAGCCCGACCCGCAGCGCCAGTACAAGAACCCGGTCGTGGTGCTGACCGGTGCCGCCACCTTCTCCGCGGCCGAGGATTTTGCGGTGGCATTCGACAGCATGCAGCGCGGCACCCTGGTGGGCGAGGCGACCGGCGGCAGCACCGGCCAGCCCCTGCTCATCAAGCTGCCGGGCGGCGGCAGCGCGCGCATCTGCACCAAGCAGGATAGCTATCCGGACGGCCGCACCTTCGTCGGTGTCGGCGTGCAGCCGCAGCACATCGTCAAGCAGACCGTGGAAGGGTTGCGCGCGGGGCGCGACGAGGTGCTGGAAGCGGCACTGGCGCAACTGGCGCCCAGGTAACTGTATTTTTGTACAGTATAATGCGGGCATGCCTGGTTTTATCCTCACACGCGCCTGGCGCGACGCGCGCGACGGCACCGAAATCGAGTTCTGGCTCGCCACCGACGACGGCCCGCGCAAGATCCTGCTGACGGCCCAGGCTTCGGTGGCTTTCGCCGAAGCCTCGCTGCGCGATACGGTTGCGACCCTGGTGGCCGACATGCCCGGCATCGACGTGCGCGAGGTGGCGCTCAAGACCTTCCAGCGCGAGCCGGTGGTGGGCATTTACGCCAGCCATTACAAGCAGCTGCTGGCGCTGGAACGCAAGCTGGGCGAACGCGGCATCCGCCTGTACGAGGCGGACATCAAGCCGCCGGAGCGCTACCTGATGGAGCGCTTCATCACTGCCGGCGTCGAGTTCGAAGGAGGGAAGCTGCGTCCGGCGCCCGATTACCGCCCGCGCCTGCGCATGGTGTCGCTCGACATCGAAACCAGCGCCTTCGGCGACCTGTATTCGATCGCGCTGGAAGGCTGCGGCCAGCGCCAGGTGTACATGCTGGGGGAGGCGCCGGCCGTGCCGCCGGACGTCGGCTTCGACCTGGAATACTGCCCCACGCCGCGCCGGGTGATCGAGAAGCTCAACGAATGGTTCCGCGTGCATGACCCGGACGCCATCATTGGCTGGAGCGTGGTGCAGTTCGACCTGCAAACCCTGCAAAAGAACGCCGAAAAATACAAGGTGCCGCTGCTGCTCGGGCGCGAAGGGCGCCCGGTCGACTGGCGCACCCACCAGGCACGCGACGGCTATGTGTTCGCCTCGGTCCCCGGCCGCATCGCCATCGACGGCATCGAAGCCTTGCGCGCCGCGTCGTGGAGCTTCCCGTCGTTCAGCCTGGAGAGCGTATCGCAGGCGCTGCTGGGCGAAGGCAAGGAGATCGGCAGCGATTACGACAAGATGGCCGAGATCGAGCGCCGCTTCCGCGAAGACAAGCCGGCGCTGGCCACCTACAACCTGAAGGATTGCGAGCTGGTGACGCGCATCTTCGAAAAGACGCGCGTGATGGACTTCATCCTGGAGCGTTCCCACGTGACCGGCCTGGTGCCGGACCATATGGGCGGGTCGATTGCGGCGTTCAGCCACCAATACCTGCCGCGCATGCACCGCGAAGGCTATGTGGCGCCAAACGTCGGCGAGATTCCCGCCGTGGCGTCGCCGGGCGGCTTCGTCATGGATTCGCGCCCCGGGCTGTACGACTCGGTGGTCGTGCTCGACTTCAAGAGCCTGTATCCTTCCATCATCCGCACCTTCCTGGTCGATCCGGTGGGGATGGTCGAAGGCGAGACGGAGGCCGACCCGGTGCCTGGCATGCGCGGCGCCCGGTTCTCGCGCACCCACCACTGCCTGCCGGCCGTCACCACCCAGCTGTGGCAAGGCCGCGATGCCGCCAAGCGCGCCAGGAACGATGCCTTGTCCACCGCCCTGAAACTGCTGATGAATTCCTTTGTCGGCGTGCTGGGATCGACCGATTGCCGCTTCTATCATCCGCAGCTGATTTCTTCGGTAACCCTGCGCGGCCACGAATTGCTCAAGCTCACGCGCGAGCTGGTGGAAAAGGAAGGCTATGAAGCGATCTATGGCGACACCGACTCCATCTTCATCTGGCTCAAGCGTCCGCACGAAACGGAGGACGCGCTGGCCATCGCCCGCGGCCTGGTCGAAAAAATCAATCAATGGTGGAAGGAGCGCCTGCGCCGCAAGTACAAGCTGGAGAGCTACCTGGAGATCGAATTCGATACCTACTACCGGAAGTTCTTCATGCCGACCATCCGTGGCACGGACATGGGCAGCAAGAAGCGATACGCCGGCCTGACCAGCGACGGCGACATCATCTACCGCGGCCTGGAAGTGGCGCGCAGCGACTGGACGCCGCTGGCGCAGCAATTCCAGCAAGGCCTGTTCGCCCGCATCTTCCGCAATGAGCCTTACCAGGATTACGTGCGCGACTATGCGCGCAAGACGCTCGCCGGCGAACATGACGAACTGCTGGTGTACCGCAAACGCTTGCGCCACCGGCTCGACGAATACCAGGTCAACGTGCCGCCGCAGGTGCGCGCCGCCCGCCTGGCCGACGATTTCAACAAGGCCCAGGGCCGTCCGCTGCGCTACCAGAGCGGCGGCCGTATCAGCTATGTGATCACCACCAGCGGCCCGGAGCCGCTGGAAGTGCGGACTTCGCCGATCGATTACCAGCACTACCTGGACAAGCAATTGCAGCCGATTGCCGATGCCATCCTGCTGCCGTTGCACGACAGCTTCGCCGCCCTGACGACGGCGCAGCAGGCGCTTTTTTAAGCGGCGCGCGGTTGCGACAGCCGCATGACCCATTTGGTGAAGAACAGCAGCAGCACGGTGCCGGCCAGGTCGCCGACGGCCATCGCGGCAAAACTGTGCAGCAAGCCGCCGCGCCCTTCGTACCAGGCGAACCAGAGGTGGTGCAGCAAGGGGCTGGCCAGCGAATAGGCGACGGCGCATACCAGCACTTGCCAGGCCTTCAGGTTGGCCAGCGAGCCCTGCAGGTCCAGCCAGCGCCTGGCGCCGAGATAGACCAGGTAGGGCGCCGCACTGGCCAGGATGCCGCCGGCAAAGGCGCGCACCGGTTCATGCGGGAACAGGATGAAGAAGCAGTACAGCCACGAGACCAGCAGCAGGCCGATGGCCCCGGCTTCCGCGAACAGCAGGGTGGCCAGCAGGCGCACGCCGGCCGGCAGGTAAATCCAGTTGACGCCTTGCGCGAATTCCAGCTGCCTGAACAGCATTTCGTTGATCAGCAAGGCTGCGCTGAACATCACCATGGTGGCCGCGATCATGGATATTTGTTGGCGGAGTTTGGGCACAAAGTCGAATAGTCAGGGGCGATGCAGCGAATCTTACCGAAAATGCACGCCTTGCCGCAATCAACTACCGAAAGGTCAGCACAGATCGCGCCCCTGGCGTCCCTCGCCATTGTGCGCCTTGCCTGGATCGCCATGGGCCCGCGCACACGATGCCACCCCGGCGGCCAGCAGGACCATGGCCGACGCTTCCATCATAGTCGGCCAGCGCGCTTCCCACACAAAGCCGTAAAGCGCGGCAAACAGGGTCTCGAATACGATCATCTGCCCCATCAGGGACAAGGGGAGGGCGCGGCTGGCATAGTTCCACAGTCCGTTGCCGATGATGGAGCAGAGCAGGGCAACGCCCGTGACGACCGCGGTGAAGCGCATCCAGTCCGATGCGGCATGAGGCTGCGCGGATGACGCCATGGCGGCCAGCCCCAGCAGCAGCGCTTCGGCGCCGGTGACCAGGCCGGTCAGCAGGCTCCACTCGTGCGGAGTGATGGCCGTGAGCCTGGACAGCCAGCGGCTATTGCCAACCGCGTAGATGGTCCAGCATGCGAGGGCGCCCACCGCGTACAGCAGCCCGGCCGGCGAGGTATGCTGCCCTTGCGCGAGCAACGGCTGCCAACTGATGCAGGCCAGCCCCGCAATGCTGAGGACAATCGAGGGCAGCAGCTGCCGCACAGGCACGGCGCCGGCGTCGCGGCTGCCGGCCAGGGTGACCGCCACCGGCAGCAGGCCGATCACGACGGAAGCCGTGGCAATCCCGCCAGCCTGCACGGCGCGTGCGAGGAACAGGTAGTAGACGATATTGCCCGCAAGGCTCAACCAGCACAGGGCTTGCCACTCGCGCCGGCCCAGGTGCGGCAGCAAACGGCGCCACGAGCGGATCATGAGTACGGCGGCGATCGCGCCATAGGCAAGGTAACGGCCGGCGGAAAGCTGCAAGGCGCTGAAGCCGCGCGTCAGCTCGGGGGCCAGGAACACCAGTCCCCAAAGGGCGCCGGCGGCAATGCTGGCGGCGATACCAAGTGAAATTTTTGCTGCGTCCAAAGCCATCTCCGAAATAAGGAAATGGTGGCCGCTTTGCCGCGACGGGTCTTGGCGCCGGCTACTGTTGTTTTGACGCCGTCTCCTGTGCGAGACGGCGATAGGCGGCGGGTGTCGTATCGAGCTGGTTGCGCATGGCACGGGTCAGGCTGGCCTGGTCCGCGAAGCCGGTGTCGATGGCGATGGCGGCAATGGGCCGGCTGGTGTGCCGCAACAGCTCGCAGGCGCGCCGGACCCTGGCCGCAGCGAGCCAGGCGCGCGGACTGGTCGCCAGTTCATCCTGGAACAGCGCGTGCAGCCGGCTTATGCTCATGCAGGCGAATTGCGCCATCGACTCCGTGGTCCAGGGCAGGGCCGGATTCGCTTCGGCATGGGCCAGCAGTGCCGTCAGGCGCGAATGCGGGCGCGGCGGCTCCAGCGCCAGGGTATCGAGCAGCAAGGGCAGCCAGCCACGCAGCAGCGTTCGCTGCGCCATGCTGCCAGCCAGGGAGAGATGCATGAATTCGACCAGCTTGCGCGCGGCCGGCCCAATCTCCGCGAATGGGCTGTCGGTGACGCGCTCCCAGATCGGATGGCTGATCGCCGACTGGTCGACATCAACAATCAGGGACCGGTTCTCAACCAGGCTGCCTTGGCTGTGCCACGCATCGGCGACGACCACCGCGCCTTTGAGAGGATTCAGCCGGTCACGCCTGCCTTCGATCTCGAGCTGCACTTCCCCCGACACCGGCAAAACCAGCTGGGCAAACGCATGCCGGTCGGCCGCCCACGTCGCGCCGTAACTGCGGATGTCGATCTCGATGGCGGATGGCTGAAGGATTGTCACGAAGAGGCCCGCGCAGCTGTTTAGTAAGGTTCGCTAAAATAATGCCACAAACTGGAATGCCTGTTGAATGTGCATGCCGGGCTGATATAAGTTTTGCGGGAGACATCAGTAAGGATTTCAGCATGAAGGCATTCGTTTTGGCGCTCGGCATGGGCCTGGGCACCGGTATTCCTGTTGCCGCCGGGGTTCCAGCACCGCTTTCTTACCAATGCCTGAAGACCGCAGGCCCGATCCGGATCGATGGGAAGCTGGACGATGCGGCCTGGCGCGCGGCGCCCTGGACTTCCGACTTCGTCGACATCGAGGGTGACAGCAAGCCACGCCCCTGGTTCCGTACCCGCGTGAAAATGCTGTGGGACGACCAATATCTCTACATCGCGGCGGAACTCGAAGAGCCCGAGGTCAAGGCCACGCTGACGCAGCGCGATTCCGTGATCTTCAAGGACAACGACTTCGAAGTCTTCATCAAGCCGCTGCCGGAGACGAAGAGCTATTACGAGTTCGAGATCAATGCCCTGAACACGGGCTGGGACCTGTTCCTGCCCAAGCCGTACAAGGAAGACGGCCAACCCGACAACAGTTGGGACATCGAAGGCTTGAAGACGGCCATCGCGGTGCAGGGCACGCTGAACCAGGCCGGTGACAAGGACCGCGGGTGGACCGTGGAAATGGCGTATCCCTTGAGTGCCTTCTCATCGCGCCAGGCCGTGCCGCGGCCCAAGGCTGGCACAGTTTGGCGCATCAACTTCAGCCGCGTGCAGTGGACCGCCGGCAAAGCCAGGGAAGACAACTGGGTCTGGTCGCCGCAAGGCGAAATCGACATGCACGTGCCGGAACGCTGGGGTTACCTGCGGTTTTCGGACTAGGCGGATGTCGCAAATCCGACGCACTCTTGTTTACTAATCAAAGCTAAACTTCGTCAGAACTTTGAAAGTTTGTTGAAGTACTGTTGCGTAATTTGTATAAGTTCTCCTAAGTGGAATGCAAGACATCGACATTACAAGCGGCTTCAGGGCCGTTTAGTAAATCGTCAGGGAAACGAGCAATGCGATGCCCTGCATCCGCCATACAAGCCCGAGACCGGGCATAACCAGGAGACCTTACATGACGTTCAGGACCCACCTCGCTACCCGGCAGCGACGCTGCCGAGCCACGCCCATCGCCCTGGCGGTCAGCGCCGCAATGATGACCCTTGCGACCGCCCAGGCCCAGACCCCGGCCGCAAGCACCGACAAGGACCCATCGAATACCGTCGTCGTGACCGGCTACCGCTACGCGATCGAGAAAAGCCTCGACCAGAAGCGCGACGCCAACTCGATCGTCGAAGTGATCACCGCCGAAGATATCGGAAAATTCCCCGACAAGAACGTGGCCGATGCGCTGCAGCGCGTACCGGGTGTGGTGGTCAACCGCAGCGGCGGCGAGGGCAAGAACGTCAGCGTGCGCGGCCTGTCGTCGGAACTGACGCTGACCCAGTTGAACGGCAACTACATCGCCACGGCGGAATCCAACGGCGATCCTTCGCGCTCGTTCAACTACATGCTGATGCCGTCGAACATGCTGTCCAGCGCGGAACTGTTCAAGACGCCGGAAGCGCGCATCGATGAAGGCGGCGTGGGCGGCACCGTGGTCCTGCGTACCCGGCGTCCGCTGGACGTGAAGTCCAACAGCGGCTTCGTGTCCGCCGAAGGCACCTGGGCCGACACCACCAAGAAGACCGACGGCCAATTCTCCGGCCAGTACGCCTGGCACGACGAGGACAACCGCTTCGGGATCCTGGTCGGCTACACCCAGCAAAAGCGCACCACGCGCACCATGGGCGCCAGCACCGAAAACTGGCAGTGGTACGCCGACGACTACAAGGCCCACCCGGCCACCGACGTGAACGGCAAGCCATCCGGCCTGACTTCGCGCTGGTGGGGGCAATCGGGTTTCTACGACCAGGGCGGCCATTACTACACCAACTTCATGATGCCGACTTCGGTCAACCTGAACGTCAAGAGCGAAGAGCGTGAGCGCAAGGGTGGCCAGGCGACGCTGCAATTCAAACCGGTACGCAACCTGACCCTGACCGCCAACTATTTCCGCTTCGACCTGTCGCAGAATTCCCAGACCAATACCCTGAAGGTACCGGAGTGGAACCTGGCCCGTTACGACGGCGACGGCAACTGGCCTGGCGGCCGCCTGCTCGACAGCCTGAGCTTCGATCCGAGCCGCACCATCGTCACCGGCGCGCAGTACAGCTTCCATCCCGGCAAGGCCTACTACTGCAGCGAAGCGCAAGCCGCGGCGGCCGGCCAGAAGCCGGGCGGCTGGGGCCCGGACGATTGCACCATCCCGACCCCGCAAATCACCGGCAGCTATAACCGCGAGAAGGCGCTGTCGCAGAGCGCCGACTTCGAAGCCGAGTGGCGCGGCCAGTCGCTGGACGCCACCTTCAAGATCGGCCGTACCTGGGCCAGGGGCGGCCCGGAAATGCAATTTGCGATGCCGATCAAGCCGCGCATGCAGAATACGGATGGCAGCTGGGCCCTCGGCAATTACGCCAGCGCCTGGAACACCGTCGGGACGCCAACCATGACCTTCTCACCCGAACTGATGGCGAACCTGCAGAAAGGCATCGGCGAGATCGACCTCGGTTCGACGTCGTCGTCGTGGACCAAGAACAGCACCCAGCAGAAATACGCACAGGCCGACTTCACCTGGCACACCGATACCAGGTGGCTCGATTCGCTGCAGTTTGGCGCCAAGTACCGCGATGGCGGCACCCACCGCAGCACCGGCAACAACTATTGGGTGTGCAAGGGCGCCGACCCGGCCAATTACGACAAGCGCTTCCAGGCAGGTTGCGACCCGACCGCCAACAAGTTCCAGCCGCAATTCCTGTATGGCGAGTCGCTGGGCAACCTGGCGGGCGGCATCAGCGCCAGTGCCTTCCCGGCCATTAACTATCCGGCCTACATCGCCCACCTGGACCAGACCTACGGCAAGATGCAGACCCGCAACGAGGACAACTTCGTCTACAACGTCGACGAGAAGATCGCCTCGACTTACCTGCAAGCGAACATCAAGGCCGACCGCCTGCGCGGCAACGTCGGCGTGCGCCTGGTGCGCACCAGGCAGCATGCCGATTCGACCGACCGGGTCGACAACTACAACGACTACTTCTTCAACGGCGCCGACGGCAAACCGGCACCTTGCCAGGCGGGGGGCAAACCGGCGGCAGGCGCGCCGGCGGGTTCCGGCTGCGTCAGCGGCTTCACCACGCTGCCGGACAGCACCGCGCATACCTCGTCGTTCCTGGTCAGTTCGCTCGACCGCACGTACAACGACGTGCTTCCGAGCCTGAACCTGGCCTATGAACTGACGCCGGACCTGCTGTTGCGCGCGGCCGCGTCGAAAGTGATTTCGCGTCCGAGCTACAACGACATAGCCTTCCCGGGCGGTTTGCAGTACTACAGCCAGGAATACGTCAACGACCGCCGCCTGATCGGTGGCGGCGACCAGCAAGGCTGGTTCGGTGCCGGCAGCAACAAGCAACTGGAGCCGTACAAGGCCAAGCAGTTCGACCTGGGCCTGGAGTGGTACTTCCAGCGTGGCTCGGTGCTGGGGGCAAACCTGTTCCGCAAGAACGTCAGCAACTTCGCGGTGCCGGTGGTGCGTGACGTAACCCTGGACGTCGGCGGCCAGGGCGTGACGGTGCAAAACTATTCGACCAGCGCCGGCGGCCGCGACGCGGTGTCGAAAGGTGTCGAACTGTATGCGCAGCACACGCTGGCGTCCGGCCTCGGCGCCCAGTTCAACTACACCTACAACAAGACCAACCAGGCTGCCATCACCCTTGCCAACGGCAAGGAAATCGGACAGTCGCCGCTGGTGGGCAGCGCCCGCTACCAGGCCAACCTGACGGTGTTCTACGAAACCGCCCAATTCCTGGCGCGCGCCTCGTACAACCGTCGCGGCGAAATCGTGGACGGCCTGGTCAACGGCCTGAACGTGTACCAGGAGCCATACAGCCAGGTCGACCTGAACGTCGCGTACAACATCAGCAAGCAATTGAGCTTCACCGCTTCGGTGCTGAACCTGACCAAGGAAGAAACGCGCTCCCACCTCGGCAGCGACACGAAAGACCGCTTCTACTCGAACGGCTACGCCGGACGTGTTGCATACTTTGGCCTGAACTACAAGTTCTAAGCAAAGTGTGGGTTCAGGCCCTTTGGGCCTGGACCCGGTTAACCGGTTTTGGTCCCGAGGCCATGAAATGAACATCACCCGCATCACCATCATCGGCGGCGGCAGCGCCGGCTGGATGGCCGCCGCCGCCCTGGCCACCTACCTGGGCCGAGGCGCCTCCATCCGCCTGGTCGAGTCCGAAGAAATCGGCATCGTCGGCGTCGGTGAAGCCAGCGTCCCCCACATCCGCCAGTTCAACGGCCAGATGCTCGGCATTGACGAAGCCGAATTCGTCAAGCGCACGCATGGCACGGTCAAACTCGGCATCGAATTCAAGGACTGGGGCCGCATCGGCGACAGCTACATCCACGGTTTCGGCACCATCGGCCGCTCGCTGGGACCTTTGCCGTTCCACCAGTTCTGGCTGAAGCTATTCCAGTCCGGCCGCGCAGGACCGATCGGCGAGTATTCGCCGCAGACCGTGATGGCGCCGCTCGGAAAATTCGCCCCGGGCGACAGGAACGCAGCACCGCACTCGCCCTTGGCCGATATTGCCTACGCCTACCATTTCGACGCCAGCCTGTATGCCCGTTTCCTGCGCGACCTGGCGGAACGGCGCGGCGTACAGCGCATCGAAGGCAAGATCGTCCGCGTCAGCCAACGAGCCGATGATGGTTTCATCGAATCGGTGACGGTGGAAAGCGGGCAATCGGTCGACGGCGAACTGTTCATCGATTGCTCCGGGTTCCGCGGCCTGCTGATCGAACAAACGCTGAAGACCGGCTACGTGGACTGGACGCACTGGCTGCCGTGCGACCGCGCGATGGCGGTACCGTGCGAAGGCAGCGGCCCGATCACCCCTTACACCCGCTCGACCGCGATCAAGGCCGGCTGGCAATGGCGCATCCCGCTGCAGCACCGGGTCGGCAACGGTTACGTGTATTCGAGCCGATACATCAGCGACGACGAAGCCGCCGCCACCCTGCTGGCGAACCTGGACGGCAAGGCGTTGGCCGAACCGCGTCCCCTGCGCTTCACCACCGGCATGCGCAAGCAGTTCTGGAACAGGAACGTGGTGGCGCTGGGATTGGCCGGCGGTTTCCTCGAACCGCTCGAATCCACCAGCATTTACCTGGCGCAGTCCGGCATCACCCGCTTGCTGGGGCTTTTCCCAAAGCGCGATTTCAACCCGCTGCTGGCCGAACGCTACAACCGCGAATCCGCCTTCGAATACGAGCGGGTACGCGATTTCCTGATCCTGCATTACAACGCCACGCAACGCGACGATTCCCCGTTCTGGGATTACTGCCGCACCATGTCCTTCCCCGACAGCCTGCGCGAGGCGATCGACCTGTTCCGCGCCGATGGCCGTTACTTCCGCAATGGGGAAGACTTCTTTGCGCTGCCAAGCTGGGTCCAGGTGATGCTGGGCCAGCGCATCATCCCGCAAAGCTACCATCCGATCGTGGACGACATGCCCGATGATAAGCTGATCGACTACGTCGAAAGCGTGCGCGCGGGCTTGGCCAATGCCGTCGCCACCATGCCGACGCACCAGGAATGGATTAACCGCTATTGGAAGGCAACCGCACAATGAGTATCGACCCGTTCATGCAACCATTCGCGCGCCTGCTCGCCGGGCTTTGCTTTGCCGTCATCGCCGCGCCGGGCCCGGCCAGCGCGTCGGCAGCCGCCGCCGCCACCGCCACCGCCACCGCACCCGCGGCGCTGCGCACGCCCGGCCAGCTCATCATCGATAAAGGCTGGACCTTCCGGCTGGCACCCGGCAATTCGCAACTGGCTGCGCATCCCGAAGCCGCCTCCTGGCGCAAGGCGAAGGTGCCGGGTACGGTGCATACCGACCTGCTCGCGAACCGCCTGATCCCCAATCCTTATGTCGGCGCTCCGGAAGCCGGGCTGCAATGGATCGGCCTGGCCGACTGGGAATACCGCACGCGCTTCGACGCCCCCCGCACCGCGCTCCAGGCCGCCCGCAGCGACCTGGTGTTCGCAGGCCTCGATACCTTTGCCGAAGTCTGGCTCAATGGCGAGAAGGTGCTCGATGCCGGAAATGCCTTCCGCACCTGGCGCCTGCCGGTACAGGGCAAGCTGCGCGCGCAGGGCAATGAATTGCGCGTCGTCTTGCGCTCGCCGATCGCAAAGCTGCTGCCCATGGTGCAGGCCATGCCGCTCAAGCTGGCGGGCAATTACCCTTCACCCTTTGGCGACGAACCGCCGGACGCGATGACGACCACCTTCGTCCGCAAACCCGGTTACCACTACGGCTGGGACTGGGGGCCGCGCTACGTCACCGCAGGCATCTGGAAGCCGGTCACCCTGCAAAGCTGGAACACGCTGCGCGTCGACGACCTGCAGATCCGCCAGGACCGCGTCGACGCAGCGCGCGCCGATATCACTGCCATTGCCTCGGTCGAGGCGGTGCGCGACGGGGTATTCGACCTGGCGCTCTGGCAGACGGCACCGGACGGCAAGCGTTCGCTCGCTGCGCAAAAGCGCGTCGCGCTGCAGGCCGGCACCAACCGCATCGATCTGCCCGTGCGGATCGACGGTCCGCAGCGCTGGTTCCCGAACGGCTATGGCGCACAAGCGCTTTACCGTTTTGACCTGGAAGCGACCGACGGCAAGGCCAGCGTCGCCACGGCCGGTACGCGCACCGGCTTGCGCAGCATTGAATTGCGGCGCGAACCCGACGACAAGGGCAGGAGCTTCCATTTCGTCGTCAACGGCATTCCGGTATTCGCCAAAGGCGCGAACACCATCCCGTTCGACATGTTCCAGCCACGGGTGGACAAGGCCCAATTGCGCCGCGTGCTGCAATCGGCGCGCGACGCCAACATGAACTTCCTGCGCAGCTGGGGCGGCGGCTATTACGAGAGTGACGACTTCTTCGACCTGGCCGACGAACTTGGCTTGCTGGTCTGGCAGGACTTCATGTTCGGCGGCGGCATGCAGCCTGGATACGACGATGCCTTCCGTGCCAACGTGATCGCGGAAGCGCGCGACAACGTACGCCGCCTGCGCAACCACCCCAGCATCGCCCTGTGGTGCGGCAACAACGAGGAAGAAATATCCTGGAAATACTGGGGGCGGGGCAAGGAGATGAAGGCTGCCGATCCAGCCTTCGCGGACAAAGTCTGGAACGGCTACGTGCAACTGTTCGGCACCGACCTGCGCAAGGTCGTCGAGGAAGAGGGTGGCGGCATCGCTTACTGGTCCAGTTCACCCAGCGACGACCTGGTCGGGCCGCCGGATACGCCGGCCAGTGGCGACATGCACTACTGGAACGTGTGGGGCAACGAGGCGCACCCGCCGTCGAAATACCTGGAGATCACGCCGCGCTTCATGTCCGAATACGGCTTGCAGGGTTGGCCGGTGCAGCGCACGGTCGACGCTTTCGCCAGCCGCGCAGAACAGGGCATCGCCACGCCGGTGATCGAGGCGCACCAGAAGTACATGGCCGGCAAGGGCAATGAACGCCTGATGAAATACGTGGAGTATGAATTTGGCCAGACGAAGGACTTCGCCAACTTCATCTACCTGAGCCAGGCCGCCCAGGCGGAGGGCATCGCGCTGGCCGCGCTGCACCACCGCGCCAGCCGCCCCTACACCATGGGCTCCCTGTATTGGCAGCTCAACGACGTATGGCCGGGTGCGTCCTGGTCGAGCATCGACTGGTTCGGACGCTGGAAAGCGCTGCACTTCCATGCGCGCCGCTTCTTCGCGCCGGTGGCCGTGGCTGCGCTGCGCAACGCGGAAGGCCGCACCTCGGTCAGCATGCTTAACGACCGTACGGTGCCCGTCCGCGGCGAATTGCGCATGCGGGTGATGTCCCTGGAGGGCAAGGTCTTGCGCGACGAACGCAAACCGGTCGACCTGGCGCCGCTGTCGGCGTCCCGGGCAGCCAGCTATACCGACGCCGAATTGCTCGGCGGTGCCGACCCCGCATCCACCGTCGCGGTATTCGACCTGCGCGTCGATGGCGAGCCGGCGTCGCGCGGCGTCGTGTATTTCAAGGCAGCCAAGGACATGGCGTGGGCCGGCTCCGGCCTGCGGCCGGAACTGCGCCGCGATGGCAAGGCTTACGTGCTGGAGCTGTCCGCCGCCAGGCTGGCGCGCGGCGTGTGGATCGACTTTGGTGCCACCGACGCCGAGCTATCGGACAACGCACTGACCCTGCTGCCGGGCGAAAAGGCCGTGGTGAAGATCGCCTCCAAGGCCGGCCTGGCCACCCTGCGCAAGGCGTTGCGCCTGCAAACGTTTGGCGGCGGGGGGCAGCAGTGAGTCAGGTCACCCTGCGCGATATTGCACAGGCCACAGGCCTGTCGATCGGAACCGTGTCGCGCGCGCTCAAGAACCAGGTCGGCATGACCGAAACCACACGCAACATCGTGCGCGAAGCCGCCGTGCGCCTTGGCTACGATTTTGCGCAACTGAAGAAGGGCCGCATCCGCCGCATCGCCTTCCTGCTGCACAGCCAGCACAACACGCTGGCGTCCAGCCCCTTCTTTTCGCCGGTGCTGCAGGGCGCGGAGATCGCCTGCCGGCGGGAGGGCGTGGCCTTGTCCTTTATCGCGGTCGGCCCGGCCGAACCGGTGCTGTCGCAGATCCGCGTGCACCAGCCGGATGCCATCCTGTGCGCCGGGTTCTTTGAACCGGAAGTGTTGACCGTCCTGCAGCAGGTTGGCAAGCCGATCGTGCTGGTCGATATGCACCGCCGCGGCTTCACCTCGGTCAACCCGGACAATGTCCGCGGCGGTTACCTGGCCACCCAGCACTTGCTGCGCTGCGGCCGCAAACGCATCGCGATGCTGTCCGGATCGCTGGCCCACTACAGTATCCAGCAGCGCAACCGGGGTTTCCGCCAGGCGCTGTTCGACGCCAAGGTCCATGCCGACCCTGCGCTGGAAGTCATCGTGCCGACCATGGGCGAGGGCGACGAAGCCGTGGCGGAAGCGGTGCGCAGCCTGATGAGCCTTCCCAAGCCGCCCGATGCCCTGTTCTGCTACAACGACAGCACCGCGCTCGTCGCCATGACGTATTGCCTGAACGAGGGCATGAAGATCCCGCATGACCTGGCGATCGTCGGCTTCGACGACATCAGCAGCGCCGCCGCCGCCATTCCGCCGCTCAGCACGATCCACGTGGACAAGGAAGCCCTTGGCCGCGCCGGGGTTGAGCTGTTACTCCACAAAACCGACGAAGAACCCAGCGAGACCCTGTTGCCGATCAACCTCATTGTGCGCGAAAGCAGTTTCGACGATTAGCGCCTTCCACTTGCCATCATGACCCAATTCCCGAACTTCCGCAGCACGGCCGTCCTGCTCGACCACGCGCAGCACACCATGCGTTTCTACCACCCGCGCGCCGTCGATCCGAGCGGTGGCCTCTATCACTATTTCAAGGATGACGGCACCGTCTACGATACGCAGCACCGCCATCTGGTCAGCAGCACGCGCTTTGTGTTCACCTATGCCATGGCGTACCGTCACTTCCACGATCCGGCGCATCTTGATGGGTTGCAGCATGCGCTGCGTTACGTGCGCGAGGCGCACCGCGACCCGGTCGGCGGCGGTTACGCCTGGATGCTGGACAACGGCAAGGTGGAAGACGGCACGCAGCACGCCTACGGGCTGGCGTTCGTCTTGTTGGCCTACGCGCACGCGACGATGGCCGGGCTGGAACAGGCGCGCGCCTGGATCGGCGAAACGTTCGAACTGATGGAGCGACGCTTCTGGGATGCCGACGCCGGCCTGTATGCCGATGAAGCGAGCCGCGACTGGTCTGCATTGTCCGGCTATCGCGGACAGAACGCCAACATGCATGCCTGCGAAGCCTTGCAGGCCGCCTTCCAGGCTACCGGCGAGCGCCGCTACCTGGAACGGGCCTATACCATCGCTTACAACATCACCCAGCGCCAGGCCAGGCGTTGCGGTGGCCTGATCTGGGAACACTATGACGCCGCCTGGCAGCCGGATTGGCGCTTCAATATCGACGATCCCGAAAACCTGTTCCGCCCATGGGGCTACCAGCCCGGCCATTTCACCGAGTGGGCCAAGCTGCTGCTGCAACTGGAAGCGCGTGGCGGCGTGCTTGGCAAGGACCTGTCCTGGCTGCGCCCGACCGCCGAACGCCTGTTCCAGGTGGCGGTGACGAAAGGCTGGGACGACGATCATGGTGGCCTGTGCTACTCGCTCGCACCCGACCTGACCGTGTGCGACCACCACAAGTATTTCTGGGTACAGGCCGAAAGCGCTGCCGCTGCCGCCATGCTGGCGCAGCGCACCGGCGACCAGATGTACTGGGATTGGTACGACCGCCTGTGGGCCTATAGCTGGACGCACTTCATCGACCATGAACACGGCGCCTGGTACCGCATCCTGGACCGCCAGAACCGCAAGCTGGGTGACGAGAAGAGCCCGGCCGGCAAGGTCGATTACCACACCATGGGTGCTTGCTACGACATCGTGGCAGCGTTGGGAGGTGGCGGCCATGCATGACGCACCCGTAATGCTGTGCGCCGGGGAAGCGCTGACCGACATGATCCAGCAGGGCGAAGAGCAGTGGGCCAGCCGCGTCGGCGGCTCGGTGTGGAATGTGGCGCGTGCCCTGGCCGTGCTGGGTGAGCGCACAGCCTTTGCCGGCGCCATCAGCCGCGACCGATTTGGCGACGCCTTGTGGCGGGCCAGCGAAGCGGTCGGCCTGGATACGCGCCTGCTGCAGCGCTTGGAGCGCTCGCCGCTGTTGGCCATCGTCGAACAGGGCGAGCCGCCGCGCTACTTCTTCATCGGCGACGACAGCGCCGACCTGCATTTCAATGCGGACGCCTTGCCGCAAGGCTGGTCCGGCGCCCTGCGCTGGGCCCACTTCGGCGGCATCAGCCTGGCCCGCGAACCGCTGGCATCGCGCCTGGTGGCGCTGGCAGCGCAGTTGAAGGCGCAGGGCGTGGCGATCAGCTATGACCCGAATTACCGCAACCTGATGGATGAACGCTATGCGCCCACGCTGCGGCGCATGGCGGCGCTGGCCGATGTGATCAAGGTGTCCGACGACGACTTGCGCGGCCTGTTCCCCGGCGTGCCGCTGGACGACGCATTGCAGCAACTGCGCGCCATCAATCCGGCGGCCTATTGCCTGCTGACGCGCGGCGGGCAGGGTGCCAGCCTGTTCCTCGCCGGCCAGCGCGTCGATGCGCGTGCGCCGTCCGTCGCCGTGGTGGACACGGTCGGCGCCGGCGACGCCAGTATTGCCGGCCTGCTGCACAGCCTGGCCCGCCAACCGCACCGCCCGCTGCAAGCCCATTTGCACGCGGCACTGGCAGCCGGTTCCGCCGCCTGCCTGCAGTCCGGCGCCACGCCGCCACACCCGGCGGCCATGCAGCAATTGTTCGACACGCTTCAAGGAGAGGTTTCGTGATGACCGTTTTCCCCACCGCACGTCTGGCCGGCCTGGGCGTTGTGCTGGCCGCGTTCGCGCTGCCGCTGGCCGCGCCGTGCGCAGCCGCCGCCGACGCCTTCCCCATCAACACCTTTATCGGCACCCAGGACGAGGGCAATACCTTCCCTGGCGCTTCGGCCCCCTTCGGCATGATCCAGGTCAGCCCGACCGGCGAGCATTACGCCGGCTGGCGTTACAGCGATGCCCGCATCCGTGGGTTCGGCCATTCCTTCCTGTCCGGCGCAGGTTGCTGGGAGCAGGGCGGCCAATTGTCGGTGCTGCCGGTCACCGGCCGCATCGGCCCCGGCGGCGACTTCGACACCGGCAAGGCGGCCAGCTTTGACTACAAGCGTTATGCCGCCAGCTACAGCCATGAAGGCGAGGTAGGGCAAGCCGGCTACTACAAGGTCCGGCTCACCAGCTATGGCGGCATCACCGCCGAAGCGACCGCCCTGACGCGCGCCGCCGCCGAACGCTATACGTTTGCCGCCGGCACCGGCAGCGGCCACCTGCTGCTCAACCTGGGCCAAGCCAATGAGCGCCATTCCGTGGTCGGCAGCGAGGTGCGCGTGCTGGACGAGCGCAGCGTCGAAGGCAGGATCACCACCAAGAGCTTCTGCGGCGGCGCCCAGTACACCACCTGGTTCCGCATGGTGTTCGACCAGCCCTTCGTCGCCCACGGTATCTGGGACGACCGCGGCGGCTGGCCCGGCGTGAAAGGTCCAAGCCAACAGGGCGACAGCCGGCCGCATGGCGTCTGGCTCACGTTCGACCTCAAGCGCGGGGCTGCGGTGACGGCGGTCAGCGCGATCTCCCACGTCGACGCGGAAGGCGCCCGCATCAACCTGCGTGCCGAAGGGATGAAGGGCGAGCAGCCGCTCAGCTTCGACGCCATGCGCGCCCAGGCGCAGGCGGCATGGCAGCGCGAACTGGGCACCGTGCGCGTGGAAGGCGGCAGCACCGATGACCGCACCGTGTTCTACACGGCGCTCTACCACTCGCTGCTGCAACCCTTGACCGGCAGCGATGCGGATGGCCGCTACCGCGGTTACGACGACGCCATCCATACCGCCAAGGGCTGGACCTATTACGAGTTCTTCTCGCTGTGGGATACCTACCGTGCACAGAACCAGCTGCTCGCCTTGCTGCGCCCGCAGCGTGCGCGCGACATCGCCAACTCGGTCCTGAAGATCCGTGAAGAAGGCGGCTGGCTGCCGCGCTGGGGCTATGCCAATTTCGACAGCAACGTCATGACCGGCGATCCCGTCACGCCTTTCCTGGTCGACCTGTGGCGCTTTGGCGCCCTGAAAGGACGCGAGCGCGAAGCGTACGCCGCGCTGCGCGAAAATGCCTTCCGCGTGCCGCCGCACCGCAACCGCGCCCAGGGCCGCGCCGGCAACCCGAGCTACCTGCGCCAGGGCTTCGTGCAATACGACCGTGGTTTCGTCGCCAAGGGCATGGACATTGATCCCCACCACGGCGCTTCGGCGACGCTGGAATATGCGCTGGCCGACAGCGCGCTGGCCGAAATGGCGAAGGGGCTGGGCCACGGCAAGGATGCGCAACTGCTGCAGCAGCGTACCCTGAACTGGCGCAAGGTGTGGGACCCGGCAGTGACCGACGGGCCGACCGGCTTGCGCGGCTTCCCGCGTCCACGCCTGCTGGACGGCAGCTGGTTCGCCGACGTCGGCGGTGGCTACGATCCACGCGGCGAACGCGGCTTCCACGAAGGCACGGCCTGGCAATACCAATGGCTGGTGCCGCAGGACATTCCCGGCCTGGCCGCAGCGATGGGCGGACCGGCCAAAGCCCTGCAGCGTCTCGACCAGTTCTTCGATTATGATGCGGTACTGGCCGACCCGGCGTCGGTGCGCAAATCCTGGGTGGTCGGTGCTTACAGCTATTACAGCCAATTCCGCTACAACCCGAACAACGAACCCGACTTGCACGCGCCATGGATGTACACCCTGATGGGCCAGCCCTGGAAGACCACCACCGTGCTGCGTGCGGCGGAAACCCTGTTCGGCAATGGCCCCAGCGGTGTCACCGGCAACGACGACCTGGGCACCATGTCGGCCTGGTACCTGTTCAGCGCCCTGGGCCTGTATCCCGACACACCGGGCAGCGGCCGCTTCCTGCTGCATGCGCCGCGCTTCGCCCGGGCCGAGATCGACCTGCCGCAAGGCCGCACCTTGCGCATCGAAGCGCCCGGGGCGATACCGGGCGAGCGCCGTTTCGTAGAATCGGTACAGTGGGATGGCCGGCCGCTGTCGCGCGTGTGGCTGGACTGGGAACAATTGCAGGCAGCTGGTACGCTCTCGTACAAGCTGGCACCGCAACCCGACACGGCTGGTTGGGGCACCCATCGCGGCGACTTGCCGCGTCCACCTGCTGGCATGTAAATAACACTTAGGAGACACGTATGGCAAACATGGCACACAACCCGGCGCCGGCCGCGCCACCGCAAACCGCGGGCGGTGCGCAGAACGGTACCAACAACAGCGCGCTGGTCATCGTCACACTGCTGTTCTTCATGTGGGGCCTGATTACCTCGCTGAACGATGTGCTGATCCCGCACCTGAAAGCGATTTATACATTGACCTACGTTCAGGCCATGCTGGTGCAGTTCTGTTTCTTCGGCGCCTACTTCATCGTCTCGATGCCTGCGGGTGCCCTGATCCGCCGCATCGGCTACCAGAAGGGCGCCGTGACCGGCTTGCTGATCGCCGCCGGCGGATGCGTCCTGTTCTATCCCGCCTCGTTCGGCGGCTACGGCCTGTTCCTGCTGGCCTTCTTCGTGCTGGCTGCCGGCATCACCGTGCTGCAGGTGGCCGCCAATCCGTACGTGACCGTGCTCGGCCCGGCCCGCACCGCTTCCAGCCGCCTGAACCTGACGCAAGCCTTCAATTCCCTCGGCACCACCATCGGCCCGGCCATCGGTGGCTTGCTGATCCTGTCGACAGCCGGCGCGGCGGCCGGCGCGGCCGCCGATGCAGCGACCGTGCGCGGGCCATACCTGGCGCTGGCTGGCGCGCTGACGCTGCTGGCCGTGCTGTTCTACGTTGCCAAGCTGCCGCAGATCGCCGACAGCGAAGACGTTGCGCTGGCGGGCGAGGGCCACGGTTCGGCCTGGGCGCACCGCCACCTGGTGCTGGGAGCCGTCGGCATCTTCCTGTATGTGGGGGCGGAAGTCAGCATCGGCAGCTTCCTGATCAACTTCCTCGGCGAGTCGCATATCGCCGGCCTGTCGCACGCCGATGCGGCGCATTACGTCAGCATCTACTGGGGCGGCGCCATGGTGGGCCGATTCATCGGCTTTGCCGTGATGCGTGTCGTCAGCCCGGGCAAGACCCTGGCCTTCAATTCCCTGGCGGCGATTGCGCTGGTGCTGGCCGCCACCTTCGGCAAAGGCAGCGTGGCGATGTGGGCCATCCTGGCGGTTGGCCTGTGCAACTCGATCATGTTCCCGACCATCTTCAGCATGGCGCTGCATGGCCTGGGCAAATACACCGGACAGGGCTCCGGCATCCTGTGCATGGCCATCGTCGGCGGCGCGCTGGTGCCGTTCGCGCAAGGTGCGCTGGCCGACGCCATCGGGGTGCAGGCATCGTTCATGCTGCCGGCTGCCTGCTACGCCTTCATCCTCTATTTTGGCGCGAAGTACGCGTCGATGTATGCAGCCCAATAGCGCAGGGATGGGCCGTATCGCCGCCCTGGTGGCTGCGCTGACCATGACAGGCGCGCTGCACGCGGAGACGGTTGACCGCATGGTGCTCTCGCACGGCGGCGCCGTACTGGAAGTCACCGCGCCGGCGAGCGGCATCGTGCGCATCCGCATGGGGCGGGGCAAATTGCCGGAGGATGCTTCCTGGACGGTGCCAGGCGCCACGCGCGCCGCCCGCTTGCCGCTGCAGGTCAAGCGCAGCGGCGGGACGGTACAACTGAGCACCGCGAACATTGCCGCACGCATCGACCGCCGGACACTGCGCGCGGAAGTGCTGGACGGCAGCGGCAAGGTGCTGCTGGCCGACCTGGCCGGCCGTCACGCGATGTCGGCCGGAGGTGCTTTCCGGTTGCGCGCGCAATTGCCCGGTGCCGACCATATCTTTGGCCTCGGCGACAAGACCGGCAATTTCGACCGCAAGGGCGGCGCGTACACCATGTGGAACTCGGACACCTACAAGTTCACGCAAGCGACCGATCCACTGTACAAGTCGATTCCCTTCTTCATGGCCGTGAGCGACCGTGGTGGGGCCTTCGGCGTATTCCTCGACAACACCTGGCGCACCACCTTCGACTTCGGCAAGACCGAGCGCGACGTGCTGGCGATCAGCGGCGAAGGTGGGCCGGTTGACTATTACGTGATGGCCGGGCCGGCGCCGAAGGACGTGCTGCGGCAGTACGCACACCTGAGCGGAGCCGCGCCGTTGATGCCGCAATGGGCGCTGGGCTTCCAGCAGTCGAAATGGAGCTACAAGACCGATGCCGAAGTACGCGCCATCGCGCAGCGCCTGCGCAGCGAAAAGCTGCCGGCCGATGTGGTCTATATGGACATCGATTACCAGGACCGCGCGCGCCCCTTCACGGTCAACCGCACCGCCTTTCCCGACTTGCGGCGCCTCGCCGGCGACCTGCGCGGGCAGGGCATCCGCCTGGTGCTGATCACCGACCCGCATATTGCCAACGCGCCCGGCCAGGGCTACGCGGCATACGAGAGCGGCGCCGCGCAGGACATGTTCCTGAAACTGCCGGGCGGCCAGAATTACTCCGGCGACGTCTGGCCCGGCCCCGCCGTATTCCCCGATTTCAGCCGTACCGAGGTACGGCGCTGGTGGGGCGAGCTGTACGCCGGCTTCATCGGCGACGGGGTTGCCGGCTTCTGGAACGACATGAACGAGCCGGCCATCTTCAACGTCCCGAGCAAGACCATGCCGCTGGACGTCGTGCACCGGATCGACGGCGATGGCTTCGCCCCTCGCCAGGCATCCCATGCGGAGCTGCACAATGTCTACGGCCAGCTCAACTCGCGCGCGACGTTCGAGGGCCTGGCGCGGCTGCAGCCCGACGCGCGCCCCTTCGTGTTGACGCGCGCGACCTATGCCGGCGGCCAGCGCTACGCCGCGACCTGGACCGGCGACAACGTATCGAGCTGGCATCACCTCAAGCTGGGCGTGCAGCAGTTGCTGAATCTTGGCTTGAGCGGCTTTGCCTATGCGGGGAACGATGTGGGCGGCTATGCCGGCGAGCGCCCCTCGCCGGAGCTGCTGACGCGCTGGTTCCAGATCGGCGCCTTCATGCCGCTGTTCCGCGCCCATGCGGAAACCAACCG
>CBFGQI010000040.1:0-37869 GCA_965650885.1 uncultured Oxalobacteraceae bacterium | reverse complement strand
CTGCTGGACGTGATGATGGCGCGCATGGATGGCTGGGAAGTGATGCGCCGCCTGCACGAGGATGCGCGCACCAGCCACTTGCCGGTGCATTTCATTTCCTGCCTCGACGATTGGCAGCGGGCGCGTGAACTGGGCGCCCTGGGGCTGTTGACCAAGCCGGCCAGCCAGGCGCAACTGGAGCATGTGTTCGACACCATCGAACAAGCCTGGGCCGGCGCGCTGAAGCGGGTGCTGGTGGTGGAAGACGACGCCGACCAGTTGAGCAGCCTGGCCGCGCTGCTGGAGGGGCGCGAGGTGGAGGTGACGCGTTGCCGCAGCGGACCCGAAGCGCTGGACTTGCTGGCCCACGGCCATTTCGATTGCCTGGTGCTGGACCTCGGCCTGCAGGGCATGTCCGGCTATGAAGTGCTGGACGCCATGCAAGCCCTGCCGGCCTTGCGCCACTTGCCGGTGGTGATCCACTCGGGCCAGGATTTGACGCGCGAGCAGCTGCGCATGCTGAACCGCTACGCGCGCAGCGTGATCATCAAGGGCACGCGCAGCCCGGAGCGGCTGCTGGGCGAAGTGCAGCTGTTCCTGCACAGCGTGGAGCACGGCGGCCAGGGCGTGCAGCGCGAAGCCATGGCCCTGGCCGGCAGCAAGGTGCTGCTGGTGGACGACGACATGCGCAACCTGTTCTCGCTGGCCAGCCTGCTCAGCGACCGCGGCGTCGAGGTGGTCGAGGCTGAGAACGGCCTGGAAGCAATCGCCAGGCTGGGCGCCGAGGCCGGCATCGACCTGGTGCTGATGGATATAATGATGCCGCAGATGGACGGTTATGAAGCGATGCGGCGCATCCGTGCCGACGCGCGCTTCAAGGACTTGCCCATTATCGCGATGACCGCCAAGGCCATGCCGGGCGACCATCAGCGCTGCCTGGAGGCGGGAGCCAGCGATTACCTCGCCAAGCCGATCGACACCGCGCAGCTGTTGTCGCTGCTGCGGGTCTGGATAAGACGCTAGGGGAGCGCATGGACCGAACCATCCCGGTGTTGCTGGTGGACGACCGACAGGAGAACCTGACGGCGCTGGAAGCTTTGCTGGACGACATGGCGCTCCCGCTGCAGCTGGTGAAAGCGATCTCCGGCAACGAAGCGCTGCGGCAGTCGCTGCGCCACGACTTCGCCGTGGTGCTGCTGGACGTGCAGATGCCCGGGATGGACGGCCTGGAAACGGCGGAACTGTTGCGCGCCAATCCGCGCACGCGCCATGTGCCGATCATCTTCGTCACCGCCGGCCTGCACGACCGGGTGCGCCAGTTCAAGGGGTATGAACTGGGCGCGGTGGATTTCCTCAACAAGCCGATCGAGCCGGCCGTGCTGCGCAACAAGGTGGCGGTGCTGTGCGAGCTGTATGCCAAGGTGCAGGAGCGCACCCAGGCCCTGCACGAATCGGAGCGGCGCCTGCGCATGGTGATCGACAGCGCGAGCGAAGCCTTCTTCGCCACCGACAGCCATGGCCTGGTCACCGACTGGAACCACGCGGCGGAAGACTTGTTCGGCTGGCGCCGCGACGAGATGCTGGGCCAGCGCGCCGCGCGCGTGCTGCTGCCGGCGCAAGGCTGCAGCCAGCGCGCGCGCCACCGCGACGGGCGCGAGTTCGACGTCGAGCTGTCGCAGTGGCAGGTGCCGCAGTCGCAGCCGCCGGTGACGGCGGCGCTGGTGCGCGACATCACCCAGCGCAAGCAGGCGGAAGCCGCGCGCAGCAGCGAATTGCGGCAAGCCTTGCAGCAGATCGTGGAACAGGAAAAGATGGTGGCGCTGGGCAGCATCGTGGCCGGCGTGGCGCATGAGCTCAATACGCCGGTGGGCAACCTGGTGCTGTTGGCGTCGGCGCTGCGCGACCGGGTCGGCGAGCTGTCCGAACAGGCGCTGGCGGGCAAGCTGACGCGTTCAGCCCTGGTGCGGGCCGCCGGCGACTGCCGCGATACCAGCGCAGTGCTGATCCGCTGCGCCGACAGGGCGCGCGAATTGATCGAAAGCTTCAAGAACGTGGCGGTGGACCAGACCAGCCAGCGGCGCCGCCAGTTCGACTTGCACACCTGCCTGCACGATATCGTAGTCACGCTGGGGCGCATGCTGCGGCAAGCCAATGTGACGGTGGAGCTGCAGGTGCCGCCGGGCGTGCTGATGGATTCCTATCCCGGCCACCTGGAACAGGTCCTGAACAACCTGATCGTCAACTCGATCCTGCACGGCTTCGATGGCCGCGGTTGCGGCAACGTGACGATTAGCGCCAGCGTGGCCGGCGACATGGTGTGCCTGGTGTACCGCGACGACGGCGTCGGCATCGCGCCCGAACTGCAGCAGAAAATCTTCGAACCGTTCTTCTCCACCAAGATCGGCGCCGGCGGCTCCGGGCTCGGCATGTACATCGTGAACAACCTGGTGTGCACGGTGCTGCAGGGCAGCGTGACGCTCGCCAGTGCGCCGGGGCAGGGCGTGCGCTTCGACTTGCGCCTGCCGCTTACTGCCGTTGCCCGGCCGTAGGCATTTCCGTGCCCGCCAATTGCGACAGGATGGCGCGCGCCGCGTGCAGCACGCGCTGCGCGCCCGGCGACAGGGTGCGCCCGCGCAGGCGGATGGTGGCGATGTCGGCATACACCGGCGCCAGCGGCACCGGGATTTGCTGCAGCTTGCCCAGCTGGGCCGCCTCGGCCAGCGCCGCGTGGCTCGACAGCAGCAGCAAGTCGCTTTCGGCCGCCACGTCGACCAGGGTGTGGATGCTGTCGCAACTGAGCACGATGGGCAGGTCGCGCCCCGGCGGCAAGCGGAACAGCTTGTTCAACTGCGTCATCAATACTTCGGGGATGGTGGGCGCCGCGATGCCGTAGGGCAGCAGCTCGGCCGGATTGACGTCGGCCCGTTCCAGCAACGGGTGGCCGGGACGGCAATAAATGCCGCCGTACTGGCGGCACTCGTGGGTGATGATCAAGTCTTCCGCCGGTTCGATCAGGCGCACGTCGGACATGAAGAATTCCAGGTCTTCCGCGCGCAAGTGGTCCAGCAGGTAGCTCGAATTGTTGATCGCCACCGACAGCTTGATGCCCGGGTGGTCGGCGCGCACCTGGCACAGCATGCGCGGCAGCAGGGCGCCCGAATGCAGGGGGCCGATGCCGAACGCCACCTGGCCGCTGTCTCCATTTCGCAACAGGGCCAGGTCGTGTTCCATATTGCGCACATCGAACAGCAAACGCCGCGCGTGGTTGAAGAACGCGGCCCCCGCCACGGTCACGGCGACGTTGCGGTTGCCGCGGTCAAACAGCAGGAAACCGAGCTCGTCCTCCAGCGTTTGCACGGCGCGCGACAGGGCCGGCTGGCTGATGCTGACGCGCTCGGCCGCCCGCACGAAATTGCCCTCGTCGGCCACCGCCAGCGCATAGCGCAAGCGCTTGAAATCCATCGACTGTCCCCTCCTATGCAGGCAATGCATTCTATGGATAAATACAATGCATTGGACGAATAGTAGTGCAAATCAGATACTCAATTCAAGGACGGGAAGTGTTAGGCTACCTTGCCAGAAGATGAAGTTGCGTGAGTAGTTCGATAAGCCTGCCAAAAAAGCAGGACAACAACACCATAGGAGACACAAGGATGACGAGGAAGTTCAACCGAACCATGGCCCTGGCCGTGGCGGCGGCCCTGGCTGCCCCACTGGCGCATGCGGACACCTTCACCACTGACAATGGCCTGGAAGGACGCTGGTCCCTCAGCGCCTCGATCGGCCAGAGCATCCGGATGAAGGATGCCGACAAGAACCTGATTTCGGTCGTCAACGGCGGCACCGCCGGTGCCGGCGCCGATGACGGCAATCTGAACTTCAAGAAGCGCGACGCCTACTCCACGGTCGGCAAGCTGACCGGCGAATTCGAACTCAAAGGCGACACCTACGGCATCTTCCTGCGCGGCTTCGCCTGGTACGACTACACGCTCAAGAGCCACAATATGCCGCACGGCCATTTCAACAATGGCTACGTGCCGAATACCGAACTGCGCGACAACAACTTCGACCGCCTGTCCACCTTCGACGGCGCGGCACTGGCCGACGCCTATGTGTTCGCCAACTGGGACCTGGGCGGCAAGGCGATGAACGTCAAGCTGGGCAACCAGGTGGTGAACTGGGGCGAGAGCCTGTTCGTGCCGGGCATTAACGCCATGGGCGCCTTCGACCTGACCGCGGCGCGCCGTCCGGGCGCGCAAGTGAAGGAAATCCTGCGCCCGCAGCCGGCCCTGTTGGCCAACCTGGGCCTGGGCAATGGCTGGTCGGTGGAAGCGTTCTACAACCTGGGCTGGCGCCAGAGCGTGGTCGATGGCTGCGGCACCTACTGGTCGGCGGCCGACTCGCTCAATTGCAACAATGGCACCGTGCTGTTCGGCGACGGCACCAAGCTGAACGACCAGGGCCAGTACAATGGCGCGCCGTTCCTGGCCGCGCTGCCGGCCGCGCTCGATCCGGTGCTGGCTTCGCTCGGCCTGTCGCGCAGCATGCCGCTGAACTTCCGCATGACCACCGCACAGAAAATCGAACCGCGCGATTCCGGCCAGTTCGGCCTGTCGAGCCACTACTTCGCCGACGCCATCGGCACCGATTTCGGCGTCTACTTCGCGCGCTACCACAGCCACTCGCCGATCGTGTCGGTGGTCAAGCAACCGTCGGCGCTGCCGTCGGTGTGGTCGGGCCGCCTGGCGCAGCTGGTGAAGGCGGTGCCGGCCCTGGCGCCTTCGCTCGGCACACTCGGCGTGCTGCCGGCCGGCAATATCGTCTGGGATTACAGCGGCGAGAACGTGAAGACCCTCGGCCTGTCGGCCGCCACCGAAGTGGGCGGCTTCTCGCTGTTCGGCGAAATTTCGCGCACCCGGGATATCCCGGTGCAGATCAATGCGATCGACCTGCTGGTGGGCACCGCGCTGGGCATCGGCCCGCAAGCCAAGCTGGCCGCCGTCGCGCGCGACCCGAACGTGCCGACCGGCACCGTGATCCACGGCTACGACCGCAAGGACAAGACCCAGGCCCAAGTGTCGTTCATCCGCCAGATCCCGCAAGTGCTGGGCGCGCAGTCGCTGCAGCTGCTGGGCGAGGTGGCCGGCCAGAAGTGGAGCGGCATCGGCGACCCCAACACCAGCACCCGCTACGTGCGCGCCTTCATGTTCAACTTCGGCCCGACCAAGGCCCTGGGCGGCACCTGCGGCCCGGCCGGCATCCAGCCCAACGCGTCCTATTGCGAAAACGAAGGCTATGCCACCAGCAGCGCCTGGGGTTACCGCCTGTCGGCCGAACTGCAATTCCCGAACGCCGTGGCCGGCGTCAACCTGAAGCCGCGCCTGTTCTTCGCCCACGACGTGAAGGGCTACTCGGCCGACAACCTGTTCATCGAGGACCGGCAGACCCGCAGCATCGGCTTGCGCGCGGACTACAACAACCGCTACTACGCCGACATCAGCTACACCAGCTATAACAAGAGCGCCAAGTACGACCAGTTCCACGACCGCGACAACATGACGTTCGTGATCGGCGCCAACTTCTAAAAAAGAGACATAGGAGACACATCGATGAAGATGATGAAGCAAAGCTTGCTGGCCGCAGCGCTGGCGTGCATCGCGGGCAGCGCCCTGGCCGGCCTGTCGGCGGCCGAAGTGGAGCGCCTGGGCAAGGACTTGACCCCGGTCGGCGCGGAGAAGGACGGCAACAAGGCCGGTACCATCCCGGCCTGGAGCGGCGGCATCACCAAGGCGCCGGCCGGTTTCGACGCGGCCAAGGGTTACGCCGACCCGCTGCCCAATGAAGCGCCGCTGTACACCATCACGGCCGCCAACATGGCGCAGTACAAGGATGTGCTGGCGCCGGGCCAGATGGAAATGCTGAAGCGCTACCCGAGCTACAAGATGAACGTCTACAAGAGCTACCGCACGGCTGGCTATCCGCAGGCCGTGTACGACACCATCAAGGCCGAAGCCTCCAAGGCGGACCTGACCGGTGGCGGCAATGGCGTGACGGGCATCAGCCGCACCAGCGTGCCGTTCCCGATGCCCAAAACCGGGGTGGAAGTGATCTGGAACCACCTGATGCGCTACCGCGGCGGCACCATCGAGCGCCACACCGCCGAATTCCCGGTGCAGACCAATGGCGCCTTCACCCCGGTCACGCGCACCGAGAAGGTGGCCTTCGCCCAGGGCATGGAAAACCCAGAGCCGAACCGCCTGGTGTACTACATGGCGACCCTGACCGGCCCTTCCTCGGTGGCCGGCGACGCGCTGCTGGTGGTCGACCCGCTGGACCAGGTCAAGGAATCGCGCCTGGCCTGGACCTACAACCCGGGCCAGCGCCGCGTGCTGCGCGCGCCGAACGTGGCCTACGATTCGCCGGGCCAGGGCGCGGACGGCTTACGCACCACCGACGACTACGACGGCTTCAACGGCGCGCCGGACCGCTACGACTGGAAACTGGTGGGCAAGAAGGAAATGCTGGTTTCCTACAACAACTACAAGATCACCAACAAGGCGCTCAAGTACGCCGACATCGTGCGCCCTGGCCACATCAACCAGGACCACGTGCGCTACGAGCCGCACCGCGTGTGGGTGGTGGAAGCGACCCTGAAGAAGGACAAGCGCCACATCTACGCCAAGCGCGTGTTCTACGTGGACGAAGACAGCTGGCAAGTGATGCATACCGACGCTTATGACGGCCGCGGCGAATTGTGGCGCGTGCACGAGATCGGCGGCATCCAGTACTACGACGCCATGACCCACTACTTCGCCTACGAAGTGTTCTACGACCTGCAGGCACGCCGCTACCTGCTGTCGGGCATCTCCAACCAGGAGAAGCCGATGAAATTTGGCGTGAAGCTCGGCCCGTCCAACTTCACGCCGGATACGCTGCGCCGCTCTTCCAACTAAGAGGGCGCAGCGGGTTTGGGGGTGTCTCTTCGGGCGCATTGTCCTTTGGGATCGGTGCGCCCATTTTTTCGCAGGTAGAGCATGAATAAAGCATTGATACAGGCCGGCGCAGCCCTGCTGGGGGCACTGATGGCGCTGCCGGCCCCTGCGCGCGATCCACTGCAGACGCCGGCGCGCATGTCGGCGCGGGCGCCCAAGGCCATGCTGACGGCAATGGCGCTGGCCGGCCAGCGCACGGTGGCGGTGGGCGAACGCGGCATCATCCTGGTGCGCGATGGCGGCGACAAGGCCGCCTGGCAACAGGCCAAAGTACCGGTGTCGGTCACGCTGACCGACGTGACCTTCGCCAATGGCCGCGACGGCTGGGCGGTGGGGCACGATGGGGTGATCCTGTCCACCAATGACGGCGGGGCGCAATGGACGCTTCGCTTCGACGGCAACAAGGCCAATGCGCTGATGCTGGCCGACGCCAAGGCGGCGCTGGCCAAGGCGCAGGCGGCCGGCACGGGCGGCGCCGCAGCGGGCGCGGACGGCGCCTTGGCCGATGCCGAGAATGCGCTGGCCGATATCGAGGCGGCGGCCAAGTTCGGTCCCTCACGTCCCTTGTTGGGCGTATGGTTCCGCGATGCCAAAACCGGCTACGCCGTGGGCGCCTATGGCCAGGCTTTCCGGACCACGGACGGCGGGGCCAACTGGCATTCCATGGGCGCCGGCCTGCCCAATCCCGAAGGCTTGCATTACAACGCCATCGCGGGCGGGCCAGGCCGCATGCTGGCCATCGCCGGCGAGGGCGGCTACGTATACCGCTCGCTCGACGGCGGCGACAAATGGCAGCGCATCGAAACCGGCTACAGCGGCCAGCTGTACGGCGTGATGTTCACCGGCCGCGCCATGCTGGCCTATGGCTTCGGCGGCCATGTGTTCCGCAGTGAGGATGGCGGCGCCACCTGGCGCGAAACGCCGGCGGTGACGAAAAAGAGCCTGGTCGGCGGGACCATGCAGGGCAGCAGCATCGTGCTGGCCGCACAGGATGGCGCGCTGCTGCGCAGCGACGACGATGGCGTCAGCTTCCGCGTGATGCGCCAGGGCGACGCCGTGCCGACGGCGGGCATGCTGGCGCTGGACGGCACCGTGCTGCTGTCGGGCGTGGGGGGCGTGCGCAGCGTACGCGCAAGCGGGGAGGAGGGCAAATGACGCGCGCAGACGACAAGACCTGCAAGGTCGCCGAGGAAGGGCACCAGCGCTTCACTTCCATCGAGCACTGGCTCGAGCCGCGCCTGTTCAAGCACCGCTTCGTGATCATGCTGGCCTTCCTGGCGGCGTCGGTGCTGTTCGCCTGGCAGGCGGCGCTGCTCAAACCGGACGCCAGCCTCCAGAAGATGGTGCCGGCCACCCATCCCTTCATCGCCAACTACCTCAAGTACGAGAACGAGTTGCGCCCGCTGGGCAACAATATCCGCATCGCGGTGGAAGCGACCAAGGGCGACATCTACAGCAAGGAATACCTCGACACGCTGAAGGCGGTGACCGACGAAGTGTTCTACATCCCGGGGGTGGACCGCGGCAACCTGAAGTCGCTGTGGACGCCCAATGTGCAGTGGATGGAAGTCACCGAGACCGGCATGAACAGCGGCCAGATCATCCCGCAGGGATTCGACGGTTCGCCGGCCATGCTGGAGGAAGTGCGCGCCAACGTGGCGCGTTCGGGACGCATCGGCAGCCTGGTGGCGGCCGACCAGAAGTCCACCATCGTGCAGGTGCCGCTGCTGGAGATCGACCCCGACAAGGGCACCAAGCTCGATTACGGCCTGTTCTCCGAGCGGCTGGAAAAGCTGGTGCGCGACAAGTACGAAGCCCAAGGCGTGAAGATCCACATCGTCGGCTTTGCCAAGGTGGTGGGTGACCTGATCCACGGCGCCAAGGCGATCGGCCTGTTCTTCGCGATCACCTTCGCCATGACGGTGGCGCTGCTGCTGTGGTATTCGCGCTGCTGGAAGTCGACCCTGGTGACGGTGTTCTGCTGCTCGCTGGCGGTGATCTGGCAGCTCGGTATCGTGCGGCTGCTGGGCTTCGGGCTCGATCCTTACTCGATCCTGGTGCCGTTCCTGACGTTCGCCATCGGCGTGTCGCACGCGGTGCAGAACATCAACACCATGGCCACCGAGCGCCTGTCCGGCAAGTCGGACATGGAAACGGCCAAGCTGACCTTCCGCCAGCTGTTCATCCCGGGCACCATCGCGCTGCTGTGCGACGCGGTGGGCTTCTCGACCCTGCTGGTGATCGAGATCGGGGTGATCCGAGAGCTGGCCATTTCCGCTTCGGTCGGCGTGGCGGTGATCGTGCTGACCAAGATGTTCCTGCTGCCGATCCTGATGTCCTACGTGGGCGTGACGGACGCCTGCCTGCGCCACCAGGCGAAGAAGGCGAAGAGCGACCACCGCTTCATGCGCATGCTGTCGCGCTTTGCAGAGCCGAAGTTCGCGCGCATCGCGGTGCTCGGCGCGCTGGCGGTGTTCGCCACCGCCTTCGTGCTCAACCGCGACCTGAAGATCGGCGACCTCGATCCCGGTGCACCGGAACTGCGCGCCGATTCGCGCTACAACCGCGACAACGCCTACATCACCAGCCACTACTCGACCAGCTCGGACGTGTTCGTGACGATGGTGAAGACGCCGCCTGGCGAATGCGGCGCCTACCCGACGGCGGAAGTGGTGGACCGCTTCCAGTGGGAGATGGAAAACGTGCCGGGGGTGGAATCGACCGCCTCGCTGTTCACGGTGCAGAAACGCATCATCTCCAACGTCAATGGAGGCAGCCTGAAATGGCAGGCGCTCTCGCGCAACCGCTTCGTGTCCAATTCGGCGCAGCGCATGATCCCGTCCGAGTTGTACAGCAACGATTGCTCGATGCTGCCGGTGCTGGTGTTCCTGGCCGACCACAAGGCCGACACCCTGACGCGCGTGGTGCAGGCGGCGCAAGCGTTCGCCAAGGAGAACAACACGCCGCAGGCGGAATTCATCCTGGCAGCCGGCAATTCGGGCATCGAGGCCGCCACCAATATCGTGATCAAGCAGGCCGAGATCACCATGCTGGTGCTGGTGTACGCCATTGTGGCATTGCTGGTATGGTGGGAATTCCGCTCGCTGCGCGTGACCATCTGCATCATGGTGCCGCTGTACATCACCTCCGCGCTGTGCGAAGCCATCATGGCCCAGCTGGGCCTGGGGGTGAAGGTGGCGACCCTGCCGGTGATCGCGCTCGGCATCGGCATCGGCGTCGACTATGGCATCTACATCTACAACCGCCTGCAATGTTTCCTGGACCGCGGCATGGCGTTGAAGGAAGCCTATTTCGAAACGCTGAAAACCACCGGCGTGGCGGTGGCCCTGACCGGCGTCACGCTGGCGCTGGGCGTGCTGACCTGGGTCTGGTCCGACATCAAGTTCCAGGCCGACATGGGCCTGCTCCTGATGTTCATGTTCCTGTGGAATATGGTGGGGGCGATCATCATGATCCCGGCGCTGGCTTCGCTCCTGCTGCCGCAGGCGCGGGGGCGCGCCGCCTGACCGGGGAGGGGGAGCTAACCCTCAGCGCGGCGGCAGGTCCTTGACCGCCGCCGCGTATTCCGGCGAATTTCTCAGGCGGGCGATCGCCTGCCACATGGCTTCGACCTTGTCCCGGTAGCGGGCATAGACGTCGGGCCGGACTCCCAGGTAGTAATTCTCGACGAAGAAAGGCGCCGGCAGGGCTTCGACCTTGCCGGCGAAACGCGGCTCGGCCAGAAGCGGCGCTGCCGCAACCTCGAACGTCACCAAGGCATCGCCTCGGCCCGCCAGCAGCTTGGCCATGTTGGCCTCGGTATTCTTGCCCCTGCTGTCGGCAACCACACCCAGTTTGCGCAACCGCTTTGCCACCAGCAGGCCGCTGCGTTCATGCAGGACGGGCCGCGCCAGCGCGTTGAAGGCGTTGCCGTCCCAGCCTACTTTGGCGCCGATACGGCGGTACACCAGCACGCGCGTGGAGACAGTGGCGCGCGCCGGGTCCGGGGCGCCCGGCTGGCCGGGGAATACATAGGCTTCGTCGCCTTCGATGCCGTGTGCAACCGAGGGATAGCCGTCGGCCAAGCCGCCGCGTACTTCAGCCAGGCAGCGCAGGTAGGGCGCGCGATGGAAGGTCACGCGCAGGCCGGCCTCGTGCGCCGCCATGCGCACCAGGATGGGAATGGCGCCTTCGCGGTCTGCGTAGATCAGGGGCGGGTAGGGATTTTCTTCGATGCACAGCCGCAGTTCGGGCAAGCCGTCGGTCGCGACGACCGCGGCGGAGGCCGGGCCGGCGGCCGCCAGCGCGAGGCCGGCGAGAACACGGAGGATGGTGGGGCCGGCGAGAGCGGAGAAAGGGAGGAAAGGAAGATGGCGGCGGGCGGCAGGGATCATGCCGCCATGGTGGCGGGAAGCGGGCGCAGAGTCAATCAGCGCCCGGAAACGCACCGCTAGTTTACTCCTGGCGCAGCCAGGTTTGCGAACGGCCCAGCAGCGGAACGCCGATGTAACCGCGTACTTCCAGCTTCTTGCCGCCGTCGGCCAGCTTCATCTTGCTCTTATACACCTTGCCGTTGTCGGGGTCGAGGATTTCGCCGCCCGTGTACTCCTTGCCGTCCTTCTTCAGGCCCGTCATGAACACCATGCCAATGACGGGCTGGTTCTTGCGCGCGTCGGTGCACTTGTCGCAGACCGGGTTCTGGTCCTGGTCGGCGGCGCGGAACAGCTTCTCGATCCTGCCCTGGACTACGCCGTTCTCTTCGGTGATGCGGATCAGGGCCTTCGGTTTGCCGGAGACGTCATCGATGTTCTTCCACAGGCCGGCGGGGGAGGAGTCTTGGGAAAATGCAGGGGCGGCAGCCAGGAAGGCTGCCGCCGCCAGCGCCACTGTGCGGGTTAAGCGCATGGGGGTGTCTCTTTGTAGTTTGAGGGTGATTCAGTGTAGCGCAGCTCCCGGGCGGAAAGCGCACGGTCATGCGTTTTTTGGAGTGTTGCCTCTATTTTGGGCGCGGCAGCAACATGAGCCTTGCCGGACCGTCCGGCGTGTCGACCAGGCCGGCATCGGCAAATCCGGCCCGCCGGTAGCAGGCAATGGCCCGCGCGTTGGCGGGCGCCGGGTCGACCTGGATGCGGGTGACCGCCGGGTCGGCGAACAGCCGCGCCACGAAGGCCTGCACCATCCGCGTGCCGAGGCCCTGGCCCAGGCGGCCGCCATCGGCCAGGAACTGGTCGATGCCGCGCGCGCCGGGGTCGGATTCGTCGGGCCACCAGCCTTCGGCAGCGTCGCCCATCACGCAATAGGATTGGATGTAGCCAACGGGCTCGCCGTCGAGCAGCGCGATATAGGCGCGGTCGGGGCTGGCGGGATCGGTCAGGGGAAGGTAGTCGGCGGCGACCGTTTGCGGGTCGCCGGGATCGCCCCACCACTGCCGCACGTGCGGGCGGCACAGCCACTCGTGCAGCAGGGGAATGTCCTGCGCGGCGAGTGGCTGGAAGGTGATGGGGCTCAAGGTGGTGGACGACGAGGCGGAAAAGCCCTTAAGCCGCAGGCAGCTTGGCCAATTGTTCCTGCATCTTGGCCAGGGTGGCGCCGAAGGTGGCGACGCGTTCCTTTTCCTGCGCCACCACGGCGGCGGGCGCGCGGGCGACGAAGGATTCGGAGGAGAGCTTGCCGGACGCCTTGGCGATCTCGCCTTCCAGGCGCGCGATTTCCTTGGACAGGCGCTCGCGTTCAGCCTTGACGTCGATCTCGACCTTCAGCATCAGCTTGGTGGTGCCGACCACGGAGACGGCGGCCGGCGATTCCGGCAGCACGTCCACGATCTGCACTTCCGACAGCTTGCCCAGCATCTGGATGTAGGGCGCGAAGGCGGCCGTCCTGGCCTTGTCGGCGCCGGCCGCTTCCACGATCAGCGGCACGCGCAGCGAAGGCGCCAGCTTCATTTCGCCGCGCAGGTTGCGGGTGGCGTCGGTCAGGGCCTTCAGCTCGCCGACCCAGGCTTCGGCGCCAGCGTCGATGGCCGCTTCGTTCGGCAGCGGGTAGGCCTGGGTCATGATGGACTGGCCTTCGCCGCCCTTGCCGGCCAGCGGGGCCACGGTCTGCCACAGCTGCTCGGTGACGAACGGGATGATCGGGTGCGCCATGCGCAGGATCACTTCCAGCACGCGCAGCAGCGTGTGGCGCGTGGCCTGCTGCTGGCCCGGCGTGCCTTGCTGCACCTGGACTTTTGCCAGCTCCAGGTACCAGTCGCAGTACTCGTACCACACGAACTGGTAGATGGTGGAGGCGATATTGTCGAAGCGGTAGTCGGCAAAGCCCTTGTGCACTTCCTGCTCCGCGCGGTTCAGCGCGGAGATGATCCACTTGTCGGCGGCCGACAGGTCGGCTTCGTTGGCGCTGCAGTCGTGGCCTTCGGTGTTCATCAGCACGAAGCGGGTGGCGTTCCACAGCTTGTTGCCGAAGTTGCGGTAGCCTTCGCAGCGGCCCAGGTCGAAGTTGATGTTGCGGCCGAGCGAGGCGTAGGACGCCATGGTGAAGCGCACGGCGTCGGTGCCATAGGCCGGGATCCCTTCCGGGAATTCCTTGCGCGTGGCTTTTTCGATCTTGGCCGCATCCTTCGGGTTCATCAGGCCGGTGGTGCGCTTGGCCACCAGTTCTTCCAGGCCGATGCCGTCGATCAGGTCGATCGGGTCCAGCGTATTGCCCTTGGATTTGGACATCTTCTGGCCCTGCGAGTCGCGCACCAGGCCGTGCACGTACACGGTCTCGAACGGCACCTTGCCGGTGAAGTGGGCGGTCATCATGACCATGCGCGCCACCCAGAAGAAGATGATGTCGAAGCCGGTGACCAGTACCGACGAAGGCAGGAAGGCTTGCAGTTCAGGCGTTTCGGCCGGCCAGCCCAGGGTCGAGAAAGGCACCAGGGCGGAGGAGAACCAGGTGTCGAGCACGTCGTGGTCGCGGGTCAGCGCGCCGGTCACGCCCTTGGCGGCCGCTTGCGCTTTGGCGTCTTCCTCGCTGCGGGCGACGTAGACGTTGCCCTGCTCGTCGTACCACGCCGGGATCTGGTGGCCCCACCACAGCTGGCGCGAAATGCACCAGTCCTGGATGTTGTTGAGCCACTGGTTGTAGGTGGTGCTCCAGTTTTCGGGCACGAACTTGATCTCGCCGCTGGCGACCTTTTCCAGCGCCACGTCGGCAATCGACTTGCCCGGGTTGAAAGTGCCTTCCGGCGCGGGCTTGCTCATGGCGACGAACCATTGGTCTGTCAGCATCGGCTCGATCACCACGCCGGTGCGGTCGCCGCGCGGCACCATCAGCTTGTGCGGCTTGACTTCGACCAGGAAGCCTTGCGCGTCCAGGTCGGCCACGATTTGCTTGCGCGCGGCGAAACGGTCCATGCCCTGGTAGGCGGCCGGGGCGTTTTCGTTGATCTTGGCATCCAGCGTCAGGATCGACGGCATGGCCAGGTTGTGGCGCTGGCCGACGGCGTAGTCGTTGAAGTCGTGGGCCGGGGTGATCTTCACGCAGCCGGTGCCGAATTCCTTGTCGACGTATTCGTCGGCGATCACCGGGATCTCGCGGCCGACCAGCGGCAGCTTGAGCATCTTGCCGACCAGGTGGGTATAGCGCTCGTCGGTCGGGTCGACCGCCACGGCGACGTCGCCCAGCATGGTTTCAGGACGGGTGGTGGCCACCACCAGGTGGCCGCTGCCGTCGGCCAGCGGGTACTGGATGTGCCACATCGAGCCATCTTCTTCTTCCGACACCACTTCCAGGTCGGACACGGCGGTGCCCAGCACCGGGTCCCAGTTGACCAGGCGCTTGCCGCGGTAGATCAAGCCTTGCTCGTACAGGCGCACGAACACTTCGGCCACCACCTTGGAGCGCTCGGCGTCCATGGTGAAGTATTCGCGGCCCCAGTCGGGCGAGGTGCCCATGCGGCGCATCTGGCCGGTGATGGTGGAGCCGGACTTTTCCTTCCACTCCCACACTTTTTCGACAAATTTTTCGCGGCCCAGGTCATGGCGCGACACCTTTTGCGCGTCCAGCTGGCGCTCCACCACGATCTGGGTGGCGATGCCGGCGTGGTCGGTGCCCGGGATCCAGGCGGTGTTGTGGCCCAGCATGCGGTGATAGCGGGTCAGTCCATCCATGATGGTCTGGTTGAAGGCATGGCCCATGTGCAGCGTGCCGGTGACGTTCGGCGGCGGCAGCTGGATGCTGAAGGACGGCTTGCTCAGGTCGAGGGAGGCTGCGTAGTAACCGCGCTTTTCCCACTCGCTGCGCCAGAACTGTTCAATGTCGGCAGGCTCGAAAGACTTGGCTAATTCCATGATATGGGCTGTAAATTTGGCGAAAACTTCCATTATAAGGGAGATTCCGCAGCCCTGGCCCCCGCGTAGTGGGGTGTCGCCCGCTTTGGAGCGGATTGCCGTCGGGGGGAGGATGGGGCCTGCGCGCCGCGGCGCGCAGGCTGGGGGAGGGATTACGGTATCAGGTTGAAGTTGACGCCGGTGGCGTTGGCGGCGCTGATGTCGACGGCCGCATTCGACAGCGTGGTATAGCCGGTCGCCGATGCATCGACCTTGTACTTGCCGGTGCCCGGCACGGTGGTGGCCGAGGTAAACACTTGCGGCAGGGTGGCGCTATACGTGGCGAATTGCGGCGCCGCCAGCGGCAGCTTGGTGATGCTGTAGGCGCCGGTCGACATGTCGGCGTTGGCATAGCGGATCGTCACGGTCGGGCCGCCGGAAATGGCTTGCTTGGCCGAGACCAGGGCCGTCTCGGTGGCGCTGGCCGGGCTCAGGGTGGCGGTACCGCCGATGCTGCCCATGGTGCTGGCGGTGGCCAGCGTGAACGGCGCGCCCACCGTGCTGATCGGCACCATGGCGGTGGTGGAGGTCACCGGCACCCCGCCCACCACATAGGCGGCACGGGTGTTGGACGTGATCACCACATCGTAATTCCCGACCGGCAGGCGGCTCAGGGTGAATTCGCCGGTGCTGCTGGGCACCGTGGCGGCCACCACGGCGCCGTTCTGTTGGGCGGTGACGGTGATGCCATCGGACAGCAGCGGCACGCTGACGAAGCCGCTGATGCCGTTCAGGGCGGTCGGCACCACCTTCACGACCGGCTTCAGCGCGTATTTGCCATTCCCCTTGGTGACGATGGATTTGCAGGCGTCGAAGTCCAGCACCAAGTCATAGCGCTGCCCGCCCTCCACCGTGAAGTCGGCATTCATCTTGATCCCGCTTTGCACCGCGCTCGGGGTGTCGAGCGACACTTCGGTGGTGGTGCCGCTCAGCACGACCGAGTTGGCCGGGCCGGCCGGCGCGGCAGGGCCGGTGTTCGGGTCGAGCACCAGGCGCACCTGGCTGTAGTGGCCGGCCGCCAGCGAGGTCGTGCCCAGCGCTTCCAGCACACCATTGGTCAGGTTCAGCAGGTTGATTTTCTTGGCCGGCGACAGCGTGATGTCGGTCCAGCCGCTATCGTTTTCGCCGGCGGACGCGCTCTGGTTGACGCGCACCTTGGTGACGGTGACATTCACTGCGTCGTAGCCGCAAGCCGGGGCGTCGGTGATGGAAACGCCCAGGGTGCCCAGGGTCTGGGGCGGCGGCGAGCTGCCGCCGTCGCCGCCGCCACCGCCACAGGCGGCAAGCAGCAGGGAAGAAACGGCCAGCGGGAGCAGGGAGACTTTCGGGTTCATGGTGTGCCTCTCGAAGTTATTAGTGCTCTTCCATTATCGGTTCCGGGAGGAAAAATACTATGTGCGCTTTCGCACATAGTAACGAACTGTTACACATGGAAAAAAGGCGCCCTGTGGGGGCGCCTCCATCTTGCTATGGGAAAGCCTTACTTGCCACAAGTATAAGTTTTCAGCAGGTTGTATGCCGCTTGCGCCTGCACCAGGCCATAGCCGAATTTATCGTCGCGGCCGGGCGCGCCCAGGTCTTGCGCGCTGGCGGTCAGCGCGCTGCGCACGTCGGCCTGGGTGCAGTGCGGGAAGTGGCTCCACACCAGGGCCGCCACCGCCGACACGTGCGGCGTCGCCATCGAGGTGCCGTCATAGTAGGCGTAGCTGTAGGGCTTGACGTCGATCACGGCGGTCTGCCCCAGCTTGCCGAGCAGCACGGTGCCGTCGCTGTCGGACACCGACACCGAAGGGATGGTGGTGACCGTGCTGCCCAGCGTGCCGGAGAAGTTGCCCGCCACGTTGTTGTAGATCACGGCCCCGACGCCGCCGCTGTTCTGGCAATTCGACACCTTGGTGGCAAAGTCGATCGATCCGCGCTGGATCAGGCACACCTTGCCGGCCACGGCGGTGTTGATGGTGTCGCCGATGCCGAAGTTGGCCAGCGGTGCGCTGGCCGACTTTTTGGGCGAGCCTTCCATATCCCCCGCGCTGAACGCGGTGCCGCCCACCGCCAGCGACGATTGCGCGCCGGTGCCCATCGGCACGGTGGACAGCACGCCGACGCCGGGCGCCGACAGTTCGACCTTCTTGTTGTACTGTGAGAAGGTGGCCCACGCCTTGTTGGCGTCCAGCGCTCCGACCGACACCACCGACGCGTAGCCGGCCGGATAGGATTGGGTGCGGTTGCCGTCGTTGCCGGCGGCGGCGATCGACAGCACGCCGGACTTTTGCAGGTTGGCGAAGGCCACATTTTCAGTGCGGCTGGGTACGCTGCCGCCCAGCGACATGCTGATCACGCTGGCCTTGGCCGCCCCGCACAGGTTGGCGGCGGCCGCCAGCGTGGACGAATAGGCCCAGCCGTCGGCGCCAAAGACTTTGATGATATGCAGCGGGAATTGCTTGGCGGGGGCGACGCCCACCACGCCGACCGCGTTGCCGAGCGCGGCGATGGTGCCGGCCACGTGGGTGCCGTGGTGGTTCTGGTCGTCTGACCAATTGCCGGTGCCGGCATCGTTGTCGCCGCTCAAATCATTGCCGGCCAAGTCTTCGTGCACCGCATCGATGCCCGAATCGATGATGCACACCTTGCGCGGCGCTGCGCCCTTGCCGAGCGCCGCCACCAAGTCGGCTTGCACCATGGGGATGCCGTAAGGCACCATCTGGCCGCTGCCAGGCTTGGCCGCGGCCATGGCCAGCGGGTAGCGCTTGACGTCTTCTTCCACATATTGGAAGTGCGGGTTGTGCTGCAAGCCCGGCAAGGCTTTGGCCGGGACCGTGAGTGCGACCGCATTCATGCCGAAAATAGGGCGCACGTTTTCCCCTTGCGCGGCGGCAATGGCCGCTTGGGCCTGCGCCGACATCTTGGCGTCGAAGGCCACGATCACGCGGATTTTTTCCGGGGCGGCGGCGACGGCGGACGGGGCGGATGCAGCGAAGGCGGCGCTGCAGGCGGCAGCGAGGATGGCTGGGGTGCGCAGGTTGTTGCTCAGCTTCATGATGTTGGCTCTCCATTTGGGTCAGTGCTGACCTAGCTGAGCCTATGCGCCGTCCGGGTGCACCGCAAATGGATTTTGCAACCGTGCGCGACTTTCTTTTGCGCTGTTGTTTTTAGGGGCAGTTTACATTCCATGCAGTAAGCTCGGCGCGCGACGGGCGCACCGTGATGTCGAGCCGGCTGCCGATATCGCTTTCATAGCCGAGCAGGAACATGCCGTCGGCGCCGCGCCCCAGGCTGCGCAACTGGAAATGGCGTGAACGCGTCGGGGCGCAACTGGTGTTGCCGGCCATCAGCAAGCGCGCGCGCTGCAGCAATTCGCCTTGCGCCTGGATCAGCTTGAGCATGTCGATTTCGGCCAGCGGCGCCCGCACTTCGACCATGCCGGCCGGCGGCGTGCCGCAGGCGGTGGTGTGATGGATCCAGACGTGGGTGCTGGCCGTGCTGCGCCAACTGTCGTCGGGCTGCTGCGCATAGTGCATGCGCGTGACGCGGCACAGCGGCAGCACCAGCCGCAGCGGCGGTGCGTCGGCGGTGGCGCCCACCTGCCAGGCGCGCATGCCGCGCCTGCGTTCCACGCGCAAGGGCGGCGGCGGCTGGCCCGGCACGCTGCGCTGCCAGAACTGGGTAAACGATTTCTGCTCGGCCGGCGTGGGCGCGCGCGTTTCCAGCGCCGCTGCCGCTGCCGCTGTCGCCAGCGCGGCCGCCTGCATCGCGGCCGCCATCCATACCACACATCGCATCCTGCCTCCTTTCAATGCGCACCGATTATAGATATAATCCGCTCGCTGCCGAAAGGCGGCAAACGCTAGGGGTCCTGTGCGGCCGGTTTCCAAACCGGCGGCGCGGGTGAGAAATACCCTCCGAACCTGATCTGGATAATGCCAGCGAAGGGAAGCTTCAGGATACGTCCGCCGCACGCGCCACGCCGCGCGCGGCGGGTGCGGCCTAACCTCCTTTGCTGGCTCCTGTGCCAACCAAGGAGCCAAAATGAACGCCAACCCAACCTTCCTCGCCGCCCAGGCCGAGGTCGACTCGGCAGCCGTCGCCCCGCTGCCCAATTCCCGCAAAATCTACGTGACCGGCAGCCGCGCCGACGTGCGCGTGCCGATGCGCGAAATCAGCCTGTCCGGCGGCAATGCGCCGGTCACCGTGTACGACACCTCCGGCCCGTACACCGACCCGGCGGCGAAGATCGACATCCGGGCCGGCCTGGCCACCCCGCGTGCGGCCTGGATCGCCGAGCGCGCCGACACCGACCTGCTGGACGGCCCCAGCTCCGACTATGGCCGCCAGCGCCTGGCCGACGACAAGCTCGACGCGCTGCGCTTCGAATTGCAGCGCCAGCCGCGCCGCGCGCGCGCCGGCCGCAACGTGACGCAGATGCATTACGCGCGCCAGGGCATCGTTACGCCGGAAATGGAATACGTGGCGATCCGCGAAAACCTGCGCCGCCAGCAATACCTGGCCGGCTTGCGCGCCCAGGGCGAGCAGGGCCGGCGCATGGCCGAGCTGCTGGGCCGCCAGCACCGCGGCGAGTCGTTCGGGGCCGCCATCCCGCCAGAGATCACGCCGGAATTCGTGCGCGACGAGATTGCGCGCGGGCGCGCCATCATCCCGGCCAATATCAACCACCCGGAGCTGGAGCCGATGATCATCGGCCGCAATTTCCTGGTCAAGGTCAACGCCAATATCGGCAACTCCGCCGTCACTTCCTCCATCGGCGAGGAAGTCGAGAAGATGACCTGGGCCATCCGCTGGGGCGGCGACACCGTGATGGACCTGTCGACCGGCAAGCATATCCACGAAACGCGCGAATGGATCGTGCGTAATTCGCCGGTGCCGATCGGCACGGTGCCGATCTACCAGGCGCTGGAAAAGGTCAACGGCAAGGCCGAAGACCTCACCTGGGAAATCTTCCGCGACACCCTGGTCGAGCAGGCGGAGCAGGGCGTCGACTACTTCACCATCCACGCCGGCGTGCTGCTGCGCTACGTGCCGCTGACGGCCAACCGCATGACCGGCATCGTGTCGCGCGGCGGCTCGATCATGGCCAAGTGGTGCCTGGCCCACCACCAGGAGAACTTCCTCTACACGCACTTCGAAGAGATTTGCGACATCATGAAGGCGTACGACGTCAGTTTCTCGTTGGGTGATGGCTTGCGCCCCGGCTCGGTGTGGGATGCCAACGACGCGGCCCAGCTGGGCGAGCTGAAAACCCTGGGCGAGCTGACCCAGGTCGCCTGGAAGCATGATGTGCAAGTGATGATCGAAGGCCCCGGCCACGTGCCGATGCAGCTGATCAAGGAGAACATGGACTTGCAGCTGGCGCAGTGCAGCGAAGCGCCGTTCTATACCCTGGGCCCGCTGACCACCGACATCGCACCCGGCTACGACCACATCACCTCCGGCATCGGCGCCGCCCAGATCGGCTGGTACGGCACCGCCATGCTGTGCTATGTGACGCCGAAAGAGCACCTCGGCCTGCCCAACAAGGCCGACGTCAAGGAAGGCATCATCACCTACAAGATCGCGGCGCACGCAGCCGACCTGGCCAAGGGCCACCCGGGCGCGCAAATCCGCGACAACGCGCTGTCGCTGGCGCGCTTCGAATTCCGCTGGGAGGACCAGTTCAACCTGGGCCTGGACCCCGACCGCGCGCGCGAATTCCACGACGAGACCCTGCCCAAGGATTCGGCCAAGGTGGCGCATTTCTGCTCCATGTGCGGCCCGCACTTCTGCTCGATGAAGATCACGCAGGAAGTGCGCGACTTCGCCGCCAAGGGCATGCAGGAAAAGTCCATCGAGTTCGTGCGCTCGGGCGCGCAGATCTACCGCGAGCAGCCATGATCGAGATTGAATTGAATGGCGCGCCGCACGCGGTGCCGGCGCAGCACACGCTGGAGCAATTGGTCGAGGCCCTACAGCTGGGCGGCCAGGCGCTGGCGCTGGCGGTCAACCGCCAAGTGGTGCCGCGCCAGCGCTGGCCGCAGGTGCAGCTGCGCCCGCAAGACCAGGTCGATATCGTCCGCGCCATCGGCGGCGGATAAACAAGGAGACAGCAATGCAGGACAAACCATTGACCATCGCCGGCAAGCAATACGGCTCGCGCCTGCTGGTAGGCAGCGGCAAATACAAGGACTTGCCGCAAACGCGCGAAGCGACGCTGGCGGCCGGCGCCGAGATCATCACGGTGGCGATCCGCCGCGTCAACATCGGCCAGGACCCGCAGGCGCCCAGCCTGCTGGACTATGTGCCGCCGCATGAATTCACCATCCTGCCCAACACGGCCGGCTGCTACACTGCCAAGGACGCGGTCTACACGCTGCAGATGGCGCGCGAACTCCTGAATGGCCACAAGCTGGTCAAGCTGGAAGTGCTGGGCGACGAGAAAACCCTGTTCCCCAATATGCCGGAAACGTTGGCCGCGGCGCGCGAGCTGGTGCGCGACGGCTTCGACGTGATGGTCTATTGCAGCGACGACCCGATCCAGGCGCGTATGCTGGAAGACATCGGCTGCTGCGCGGTGATGCCGCTGGCTTCCCTGATCGGCTCGGGCATGGGCATCCTCAACCCGTGGAACCTGTCGCTGATCATCGAGCAAGCCCGGGTGCCGGTGCTGGTCGACGCCGGCGTCGGCACCGCCAGCGACGCCGCCATCGCCATGGAGCTGGGCTGCGACGGCGTCCTGATGAATAGCGCCATCGCGGCGGCGGGCGATCCGGTGCGCATGGCACGCGCGATGCGGCTGGCGGTGCAGGCCGGGCGCGAAGCCTACCTGGCCGGGCGCATGCCGCGCCGTTTCGCCGCCTCGCCTTCGTCGCCGATGGCGGGGAGGCTGGCATGAGCGACCGGCCCTGCGTGCTGGTGTTTTCCGGCGCCGACCCCTCAGGCGGCGCCGGCATGGCGGCCGACATCCAGGCCATCAGCGCCATGGGCGCGCATGCGCTGCCGGTGCTGACCGCCATCACGGTGCAGGACAATAACCGCGTGCATGCGGTGCTGCCGGTGGCGCCGGAAGTGCTGCTGCAACAGGCGCGCACCCTGCTGGCGCAAGTGCCGGTGGCGGCGGTGAAGATCGGCATCCCGGGCAGCGCCGAGAATGCGCAGGCGATCGCCACGCTGATCGGCGAGCTGCGCGCCACGCACCGCCAGGCCGCCGGCGCGGCACCGGGCTGGGTGCAGCGCCTGTACAGCGATCCGCCGGTGGTGCTGGACCCGGTACTGCGCAGCGGCCACGGCGACGCGCTGGGCCGCGATGACGCGGTGCAGGCGCTGGCGCCGCTGCTGCCGCTGGCGACCCTGATCACGCCCAACGGCCCGGAAGCGGCGGCCCTGGCCGCTGCCGCCGCGCGCCATCGCGTGGCGCCGCGTGCCGCGCTGCCCGAGGTGGCGCCCATCTGGCACGGCACCGCCCATGGCGATGCGCTGGCCCATGCGCGCATGCTGCGCGGCCTGGGTTGCGGCCATGTGCTGGTGACCGGCGGCCACGACGAGGGCAGCGAGGTGGTGATCAACCGCTGGCTGGGGCCGGAGCGCCAGCAGAACTGGAGCTGGCCGCGCCTGGCCGGCAGTTTCCACGGCAGCGGCTGCACGCTGGCGGCCGCCGCCGCAGCCCTGCTGGCGCTGGGCAACCCGATGGCGCAAGCCTTGGCCAAGGCGCAAGGTTACACCCAGCGCACGCTGGCCGCCGCCTACGCCATCGCGCCCGGCCAGCGCATCCCGCAGCGATAAGGAGCAAGCATGCAAGGACTTTACCTGGTCACCCCCAACTGGGACGACACCGACCAACTGCTGGCCGTCACCGAGCAGGCGCTGCGCGCCGGCGTGGCGCTGCTGCAATACCGCCACAAGGACGCCAGCCCGGCGCTGCGGCGCATCCAGGGCGGCGCGCTGCGCGAGCTGTGCCACCAGTACGGCGTGCCGTTCCTGGTCAACGACCACGTGGCGCTGTGCCGTGAACTGGGCGCTGACGGCGTGCACCTGGGCGGCACCGACGCGCCGCTGGCCGAAGTGCGCGCCATGCTGGGGCCCAACAAGCTGATTGGCGCCTCCTGTTACGGCGAGCTGGCGCGCGCCCAGGCAGCGCAGGCGGCCGGTGCCAGCTATGTCGCCTTCGGCGGCTTTTACCCGTCGCGGGTCAAGCAATATGCCGTGACCACGCGGCCCGACATCCTGCGCCACGCGCGCGAAGCGATCGGCCTGCCGCTGTGCGTGATCGGCGGCATGACACCGGACAATGCCGCGCCGCTGGTGGCCGCCGGCGCGCACCTGGTGGCGGCCATCAGCAGTGTTTACCTGGCCGACGACGCGGCGGCTGCGGTGCGGGAATTTCAGACTATAATCGGCCCATTGCCATCGCCATAAGGTTGCCGCCCAATGAACGCCCAGCCTCCGCACAAGCGCCTGATCCTGATCGTGGACGACGATAAGATCCTGACCGAATTCCTGGGCGAGCTGCTGGCGCGCGCCGGCTACGACACCATGCTGGCCCATTCCTCCGACCAGGCGCTGGCCATGATTGCCGAGCGTGAGCCGGACCTGGCGCTGCTCGATATCCACATGCCAGGCATGTCGGGGCTGGAGCTGGCCAAACAGCTCAACCGCAATACCTCGGTGCCCTTCATGTTCCTGTCCGGCCGCGGCGATGCCGACGCCGGCAAGCAGGCGGCGGCCTACGGGGCCGTGGGCTTCGTGGTCAAGCCGGTCGACGAGCAGCACTTGATGCCGGCCTTCGAAGCGGGCCTGGCGCGCGCCGATGAAATCCGCCAGCTGCGCCGCACGGAAATCAACCTCAACGCCGCCCTGGCGGCCGGGCGCGAAACCAGCCTGGCGGTGGGCCTGCTGATGTGCAAGTACCAGACCGACCGCAATACCGCGTTCGAAGTGCTGCGCGACCATGCCCGCTCCAGCCGGCGCAAGATCAATGAGGTGGCCGACCAGCTGCTGGCGGCCGAGGAAATGTTGAACGGTTTGCATGCGGCGTTTAACGCACGCTTGAAAAAATAAAACTTTTCGGCAAGTATGTCCTTGCAGTAGACTATGGCGGTGGGCCCCATCTTGCCCACTGCCGCACCCTCAAGCGGCCGCCCCTTCCATCGCGGCCCGTCACCTTCCTTCGGCCCAGCTCCGCCGACCATTTTCCTGCAGTGCGGAGAACCGCTTCATGAACCAGTCTTTTGATTTGCATCCGGCGCCACGGGTGCTGCACGTCGATCCCGACGAGGATAGCGCGGTGGTGCTGGCAACCTTGCTGGCGCCGGAAATCCACGTGGTGCACGCCGCCACTTATGCCCAGGCCGAACGCTTGCTGGCCCAGGGCGAATTCGCGCTGCTGGTGATCGATCCCGACCTGCCGGACGGCGACGGCCACACCCTGGTGCGCGCCTTGCGCCAGCGCGACCAGTACACGCCCGTGCTGCTGTACTCGGCCAGCCAGCCCATGCTGCATCACCAGGCCCACGCCTTCCTGCCCAAGCCCTGGACTTCGCCGCGCCAGCTGTGGCGCACGGTGTCGCACATGCTGGGGCTGGAGTCCATGCTGGCCATGAGAAGTTAAGCTATGCTGTCGTCTTTATCACACACGGAGTGGCGCGATGAAGACGAAAGCGGCAGTTGCATGGAAGGCGGGCGCCCCGCTGACGATTGAAGAGGTCGAGCTGGAGGGCCCGCGCGCCGGCGAAGTGCTGGTGGAAATCAAGGCCACCGGCATTTGCCACACCGACCACTACACCTTGTCCGGCGCCGACCCGGAAGGCTTGTTCCCGGCCATCCTCGGCCACGAGGGTGCCGGCGTGGTGGTCGACGTCGGGCCCGGCGTCACCTCGCTGCGGCGCGACGACCATGTGATCCCGCTGTATACGCCGGAATGCCGGCAATGCAAGTTCTGCCTGTCGCGCAAGACCAACCTGTGCCAGGCCATCCGCGCCACCCAGGGCAAGGGCTTGATGCCGGACGGTTCCAGCCGCTTCTCGCTGGGCGGCCAGCCGCTGTTCCACTACATGGGCACCTCGACCTTTTCCAACTACATTGTGGTGCCGGAAATCGCGCTGGCCAAGATCCGCCCCGACGCGCCGTTCGACAAGGTGTGCTACATCGGCTGCGGCGTGACCACCGGCGTCGGCGCCGTGCTGTTTACCGCCAAGGTGGAGGCGGGCGCCAATGTGGTGGTGTTCGGCCTGGGCGGCATCGGCCTGAACGTGATCCAGGCCGCGAAAATGGTGGGGGCCGACAAGATCATTGGGGTTGACATCAATCCGGCGCGCGAAGCGATGGCGCGCCAGTTCGGCATGACGCATTTCATCAACCCGCGCGAGGTGGAGAACGTGGTCGATGCGATCGTGCAGATGACCGATGGCGGGGCGGATTACAGTTTCGAATGCGTCGGCAACACCACCCTGATGCGCCAGGCGCTGGAGTGCTGCCACAAGGGATGGGGCAAGTCGATCGTGATCGGCGTGGCGGCGGCGGGGCAGGAAATTTCGACCCGGCCGTTCCAGTTGGTCACCGGGCGCCACTGGCTGGGGTCCGCCTTCGGCGGCGCGCGCGGCCGCACCGATGTGCCGAAGATCGTGGATTGGTATATGGAGGGCAAGCTCAAGATTGATGAGCTGATTACCCATACCTTGCCGCTGGCGCGTATCAATGAAGGGTTCGACTTGATGGAGCGGGGCGAGTCGATCCGTTCCGTGGTGGTGTACTGAAAACCGCTAAACCGGTGTCTGACCCGAAGGGTCAGACACCGGCGTGCCGAAGCCGCAGACTGCGGAATTGACGGGGTCTGACCCTTGGGTCTGACCCCGGTTTACCGGTTTTCAAGCAGCCCAGCCCGCCAAATCCCCCATCCATCGCAATTCCCCCACCGTCCCCGCCGCCGGCGGCTACATTAGCTCCAGCACCCCCGCACCCGCATCTAGACAAAAAGTTCTAGACACAAAGATCTAGATCATTTAATCTAGATTGCAAGGACGCCAAACAAGACCTGGAGCCGCCGCCATGAGCAACCTGCTGAACGCTGTCATCCCCGCCCTGGGCTGGTCCCTGCTGCATTTCCTGTGGCAAGGCTTGCTGATCGGCTGCGTGGCGGCGCTGGCCCTGCATGCGTTGCGCAATGCCCGGCCGCAGGCGCGTTACCTGGTGGCGTGCGGCGCGCTGCTGCTGTGCGCGGCGCTGCCGCTGGCCAATTTCGCCTGGCGCCTGGCCGACGCCGCCGACACCGGCTATGTGCTGCCGGCGCCGCTCGAAGCGGCTGCGGTGGCCGCCATCCCCGGCGCCGCCGACGGGCAGGGCGCCGAAACCGTGCTGGTCGACGTCGACGCCATGGCTTCCTGGGAATACCAGCTGCGCCGCCAGATGCCCTGGCTGGTGCTGCTGTGGGCCGCCGGCGCCGCCCTGATGACGCTGCGCCTGTCGCTCGGCCTGCAATGGGTGCGGCGCCACACTCTGCCCAGCCATTACCACGCCGACCCGGCCTGGCAGGCGCGCGCCACGGCGCTGGCCCGGCGCATGGGCATTGCGCGACCGGTGCGGCTGGGCGTGTCCGGCGACGCGCTGGACGGCCCGATCACCGCCGGCATCCTGCGCCCCATCGTGCTGCTGCCCGCCTCGCTGGTCAGCGGCATGCCGCCCGAATTGCTGGAAGCGCTGCTGGCGCACGAGCTGGCCCACGTGCGGCGCCACGATTACCTGGTCAACCTGGTCCAGAGCGGCATCGAGATTTTCCTGTTTTACCACCCGAGCGTGTGGATGCTGTCGCACTGCATCCGCCGCGAACGGGAAGAGATTGCAGACGACTTGGCCGCAAGCACGCTCGGCGAACCGCGGCGCCTGGCACTTGCACTTTCCGAGCTGGACAAGCTCCAGTTCACCACCCCTGACTTTGCTGCCCCCGCGGCACACGGAGGAGACCTCATGTCCCGAATCAAACGCCTGATCCGCCCCGCTGCACAACCGCTGAGCTGGAAGATGGCAACCCCCCTGTTAGGTATTTTTGCCGCCTGCGCCGCGCTGTATGCCCACGCGATGCCGCAAGCGGTCACGCTCCCGGCCGCCAGCGCCGTTGCCGCACCAGCGGCGCTGGCTGCGCCGGTCCCCGATGCGGCCGATGCGCCGGACGCCGCCCCGGCGCCGGAACCGTCGCCATCGCCATCGCCTTCGCCGCAAGTGCAGGTGAGCGCCCCCGATGACGCCGACGATGCCGAGCCGGCCCCGCCCGCGCCCCCGGCCCCGCCCGCACCGCTGGCGCCGCCGGCGCCGCCAGCCGCAGCGGACCTGGCCACCCCGCCGGCACCTCCCGCCGTGCCTGCCATGGCGGCCGACATGCCGGCCCCGCCCAAGCCACCCAAGGCGCCCAAGCCACCGAAGCCGCCCAAGGAATTGAGTGGCTTCGAACGCGGCAGCCATATCTACCTGGATGACAGCAGCCGCACCGCCTACGCCATCGTACGCGACGGCCAGGAAGCGATGCAGGTGCATGGCCGCCGCGCCGACCTGACCGAAGCGCAGCGCCTGAAGCAGGAAACCAAGGGCGACTTCATTTACGTGCGCAAGGAAGGCAAGGCCTACCTGATCCAGGATCCGGCCGTGCTGGCCAAGGTCAAGGAAGCCTGGCAGCCGGCCGAATCCCATGGCAAGAAACTGGAAGAGCAGGGCACGCTGATGGAAGCCCAGAGTAAGCAAGTGGAAGCCATCGGTGCGCAAATCGAGAAGGAAGTTGAAGCAGCCATGGGCAGCAAGGAACACCAGCGTGCCATGCGCGAAATGGAACGCGACGTCGAGCGCAAGATGGAAAAGGCGGCGCGCCAGCAAGAGCGCATCGGCCGCGCCATGGAGAAAGCCGGCCGCAAGATGGAGTTTGCGGACGACGCGACCCGTGCCCAGCTCCAACGCGACATGGAGGAATTGCGCAAGCAGATGGAACCGCTGGCTGCCGAAATGGCGCGCCAGGGCAGTGAAATCGCCGCCCGCCACGCCGCACTGGCTGCGCGCCAGGCGCCGATGGCCGCCATGCATGCGCGCATCGCCGAAGCGTCCAAGCCGCTGCATGAACTGGGCCGCAAGATGGGTGAGCTGGGGCGCGAACAGGGCCGCCTGTCGCGCGAAGCGGACAAGGCTTCGCGCGCCCTGATCGAGGAAGCCATCAGCAACGGCAGCGCCAAGCCGGTGATGTAAGCCCGGCGCCCCGCTGGCCGCTGCGCGCGCGGCGGCCACGGCGGGCGGCGCACACGGCATGCCTAGTCGAACTTGCAGTCGTCCTGCAGGATATCGTCGTGCCGGCGATGTTTGGCAACGCGGCGTTCCACATGTTGCTCGGCACGTACACGCGTATGGTCGACCAGGATCAGCGCCGTTTGCAGGGCATCGCTCATGCTCTTCGCCGCCGCCTGGATCGCCTCGGTCGGGGAGGCTGGCACTGATTCCCCGCTTGGTTGGGGCGGCGGGTCGCGCAGCGCGCTCGCGCGCATCCAGTCCGCATCGCCCGGCCGCCGCAGCCAGATCTCGGCCCATGCATTGCGCCCCGGCCCCAGCGCCGCGATGGTGAATTGGCGCGGTGTCGTGGACCGGCAGGCATACATCAATTGTTCCCCGACGACTTCGGCATAGTGGACGTGTCCGGCGTTATGCACCCGCAAGCGCGTGCCTGCGGGCAGGAAGAGCGACTTCCACTGGTAGCCGCGCATGGGCACGGCGGCTGCCTGTTGCGCGCTGATCCAATGCCGGACGGCCAGGGTCAGCGCTTCAGTCTGCGACAGCGCGCTGTCGGACTGATGCAGGTAATCGCGCAGCTCGGCGAGCACAGGGTATGGGATGTTGTTGGCAGGTCTTCGTTTCATTTTCTCTCTTTCCTCCATATCGTTTTCTCTCTTTTCCTCTCGTTTTCTCTCTTTTGCCAGCCCAGCGCAAAAAAGGTTCAAAAAGAGAGAACGAGAGAAAACGAGAAGGGCAAAAGAGAGAAAACGTCACGAAGGGCGTGGTCGGCCGGTAGCATCGCGTCGCTTCGCATACAATTGCTTCATGCACATCCGCCGCCTGATCTCGACCGACGCCGCCGCCTTCCAGTCCTTGCGCCTGGAAGGCTTGCGCGAAGCGCCCTCGGCATTCACTGCGAGCTATGAAGAAGAAAGTGGCACGCCGCTCAGCGGGGTCGCGCGCCGGCTGGCGAGCGAAGGGGGACGCCATCACTTCGGTGCATTCGATGGGGAGGCACTGGTCGCCATCGCGCACGTCGACCGCGACCGCAGCGCCAAGCAGCGCCATCGCGCCCATATCCGCGGCGTGTATGTGGCGGCAGCCCACCGCGGCAAGGGCGCCGCGCGCAAGCTGATGCAGCATGCGGTCGATTTTGCCGCTTCGCTGCCGGGCGTCACCCACGTCAACCTCGCGGTCACGGCTGGCAACGCTCCTGCGCAGGCGCTATATGAATCGCTGGGATTCAAAGCCTGGGGCTGTGAACCCGCCGCGCTGGTGGTGGACGGCGTCGCGTACGACGAAATCCCCATGACGAAGGTGCTGGCTTAGCCCTGGCGTTTCAGACCCGTTCCAGCTTGGCCACCGACAAATCCAGCACCTTGATGCCGGAGCTGCCGAAGTTGATCTGGGCGCGGCAATTGGCGCCGCTGCCTTCCAGATTGATGATCACGCCTTCGCCGAACTTGGCATGCGCCACCGATTCGCCGATGCGCCAGCCGCCGGAGCCGCCCGAGCGTTCGTTCATGCGCGCCGCCAGGCGGTTGTCGGCACTCGGCACGGATGGCATCTCATCCCATGCCGACTTGCGCGCGCCGGTGCCGAACCAGTTGTGCTGCACGCGCGCCGTCAGCCATTTCAGCGACTCCTCCGGCAATTCGTCGAAGAAGCGCGACTTCATGTTGTAGCGCGTCTGGCCGTGCAGCATGCGTGTCTGGCAGAACGACATGTACAGCCGCTTGCGCGCGCGCGTGATCGCCACGTACATCAGGCGCCGCTCCTCCTCCACGCCGCCTTCCTCCTTCGAGCTGCTCTCGTGCGGGAACAAGCCTTCTTCCAGGCCGGTGATGAAGACGTTGTCGAATTCCAGGCCCTTGGCCGAGTGCACTGTCATCAGCTGCAGCGCGTCCTGGCCTTCCTGCGCCTGGTTGTCGCCCGCCTCCAGCGAAGCGTGCGCCAGGAAGGCCGACAGCGGCGACATCACGGTGGCCAGCGGCGCGTCGGCGTCGATGATTTCGACCCCGTCCGCCACCACCACTTGCGCCCCCGCCGCGGCCGACGCCTGCGGCCCGAGGTGCGCCGGGGCGCCCTGGCCGAAGCCTTCCTCCGACACGAACTGGGTCGCCGCGCTGACCATCTGCTCCAGGTTTTCCACCCGGTCGGCGCCTTCCTTCTCGTTCTGGTAATGCTGGATCAGGCCCGATGCGTCGAGCGTGATGCGCACCAATTCCGGCAGCGCCAGTTGCTGGGTTTCGAAGCGCACGCCTTCGATCAGTTTGGTGAAGCCGCCCAGCGCGCTGCCGGCCTTGCCGACCATGTACGGCACTGCCGCATACAGCGAGCAGCCGTAGGTCGCGGCCGCATTCTGCAATTGTTCGATCGAGCGCGCGCCGATGCCGCGCGCCGGGAAGTTCACCACGCGCAGGAAGGCCGAATCGTTGTGCGGGTTGTCCATCAGCTGCAGGTAGGCGATGGCATGCTTGACTTCCGCGCGCTGGAAGTAGCGCAGGCCGCCGTACACGTGGTAAGGCATGCCGGCCGAGAACAGCGCATGTTCGATCACGCGCGATTGCGCGTTGGAGCGGTACAGGATCGCGATTTCGCGGCGCAGCGCACCCTCGGCGATCAGCGATTTCGCTTCCTCGATGATCCACTGCGCTTCCTGCAAGTCCGAACTGGCTTCGTACACCCGCACCGGCTCGCCGTGGCCGGCGTCGGTGCGCAGGTTCTTGCCCAGGCGGCGGCTGTTGTTGGCGATCAGCAGGTTGGCCGCATCGAGGATGTGGCCGTGCGAACGGTAATTCTGTTCCAGCTTGATCAGGTTCTGCACCCGGAATTCGCTTTCGAAGGCTTGCATATTGCCCACGTTGGCGCCGCGGAAGGCGTAGATGCTCTGGTCGTCGTCGCCCACCGCGAACAGGGCACCGCCGTGCGCTGCGCCATGGCCGGCCATCAGTTTCAGCCAGGCGTACTGCAGGTTGTTGGTGTCCTGGAACTCGTCGACCAGGATGTGGCGGAAGCGCTGCTGGTAATGCTGGCGCAGCGGCTCGTTGCGCAGCAACAGTTCATAGGTGCGCAGCAGCAGTTCGGCAAAATCCACCACGCCTTCGCGCTGGCACTGGTCGTCGTACAGCTGGTACAGCTCGACCAGCTTGCGTTCCAGCGCGTCGTAAGCGTCCACCTGCGACGCACGCAAGCCCTGTTCCTTGTTGTTGTTGATGAAGTACATCACCTGCTTGGGCGGGAACTTCTCGTCGTCGATATTGTGCTGCTTGAGCAGGCGCTTGATCAGCGACAGCTGGTCTTGCGAATCGAGGATCTGGAAGGTCTGCGGCAGCGCGGCATCCTTGTAATGGGTGCGCAACAGGCGGTTGCACAAGCCGTGGAAGGTGCCGATCCACATGCCGCGTGTATTGATCGGCAACATGGCCGACAGGCGGGTCAACATTTCCTTGGCCGCCTTGTTGGTGAAGGTCACCGCCAGCACCCCGGCCGGGGACACCTGGCCAGTCTGGATCAGCCACGCGATGCGGGTGGTCAGCACGCGCGTCTTGCCCGAGCCGGCGCCGGCCAGGATCAGGGCATGTTGCGGTGGCAGGGTGACGGCGGCGAGTTGTTCGGGATTGAGGTTGTGGAGGAGATTTTGCATCCCGCCATTATACCGGCGCGGGCGCGGCGCCGCCCGCTTCAGGCGGCCGCGCGCAGCGGGGGAACTTGCCGTTTTGGCATGCGCCGCGCCAGCTTCATCGCCGGGTATTCCACGCAATGCCAACTGAACGCGGCGCAGGCCACGGTGACGGGCAGGGCGGCGGCCAGCAGGCGCAGTGCGCCGGCCTCGGGCAGGCACTGCGCCAGCATCAGCATCACCGGCCAGTGGTAGATATAGATGCCATAAGAATAATCATGGCGCTGGATGTGGCCGAGCCAGGCCGGCAGGCGCGCGCTGCCCACCCACAGTGCCAGTGCACAGGCGAACAGCAGCACGCCCACCAGGGTGAAGCCGCTCGGCGTCAAGGCGGCGTTGCGGGTCCAGTTCAAGGCCAGCAGGGCGCCCGTCGCCAGCACCAGGCCGAGGCCGAAGCGCAGGTGGCGCGCCAGCGTTTGCAGCACGATGCCGCCCAGGAACAGCGACCAGAATGCGGTTTCCCACACGTAGCCGGACAGGATGGCGGGGAAGGCGTGCGCCGCCACCAGCAGGGCCAGCGAGGTCACCAGCAGCCACACGCGCATCGGCGCCACGGCGGCCAGGCCCAATAAGCCCAGCACCACGTACATGCGCGCTTCCCAGTACAGCGTCCACAAGGAACCGTTCAGCGGGCGCCCGTCCAGCACGCCGGGGATCGCCAGCACCGCGGGCGGGTCGAGGTAGCGCAGCGTGTGCAGCGTGGTATTGCTGATGATGTAATGCCAGGCGTCGGCGCTGAACAGGGTGGCGATGCCGTGCGGCGAAAAGAAGGTGGCCGCTGCCGCCGTGCTCAGCAGCAGGCAGACGAACAGGCCGGGCACGATGCGCGTGACGCGGCGTACGGCAAAACGCAGCAAGTGCGGGTCGCGCAGCCAGCTGTGCGACACGAACAGGCCCGACACCAGGAAGAACACGCCGACCGCCACCATGCCGAGGTCGGTCACCGGCGACAGCAGCGCCGTCAGCGGGTCGTGCGCATTGGGCGTACGCTGGTTGAGCTGCCAGGCGTGGTACACCACCACCAGCAGTGCCGCCACCAGGCGCACCAGGTTGAAACCATTGTCGTGCGAGGACACCGCGCTGGCCAGCGCGCGCGGGTTACGCCCCATGGCCATCCCCGGGCAGCGGCGGCGCGCCGAAGATGGCGCGGTACGCCGCGTACACCGAGCACTGGATCACCATCACAATCACCATCAGCAGCGATTGCAGCAGCGCCATGCCGAGCAGGGTCTTGCCGACCAACAGCAGCACCAGGTTGGTGGCCAGCATCACGATTGCCACCCAGCACAGGAAGTACAGCAGGAAGGCGCGCAGCGCGCGCCACACCGCGAAGAAGCTGTAGAACAGGGCCTTGCCCACGCCCATCTGCTGCCAGAACACCAGCGGTGCTGCGAACAGCATCGCCATGCTGGCCGGCAGCGAGAGCAGGAACACCACCAGCATGGCCCAGCCGAAATTGCCGCGCGCCGCCGCCGCGTCGGGCTGCAGCTGCTGCTCGGCCAACTGGCGCATGGTGTCGCTGCCCACCACGGCCGCGAACAGCATGGCCAGCACGGCCAGCACCAGCACGAACAGGGCGCCCAGCCCCACCAGGCGCGGCAAGGCCGGCTTCTGGAAGATCGGGCGCAGCATCTCGGGCGTCACACGCTGGTTGCGGTCGGCCGCCGCGCACGCCTGCACGAACACCGCGGTGAACACCGGCGCCAGCACCATCGGCAGCCATTGCCCCAACAGGGGGATGATGCCGAGCACCACCCCCGCCAGCAGATAGGCCAGCATCAGCAGCATCAGCCCGCCGGGCTGCTTGCGGAAGATGACGAAGCCTTCGCGGATCCAGGCCACGCCTGCGCTGGCGGGTAACTTGCTCATTTAATACAACTCCGGGGCCGGTACGGCGATGCGGCTGCGCAGGATGCGCTCAAAGTGGGTCGGGTCGTGCGGCGTCAGCATTTCGGCGGCGCGCGGCAGGTGGAAATCGTACAGGCGCGACAGCCAGAAGCGCAGCGCGCCGGCGCGCAGCAGGGCCGGCCACAGCGAATGTTCGGTGGCCGTGAACGGGCGCACCGCGTGGTAGGCGTCCAGCAGGGCGCGCACGCGCGCTTCGTCCAGCGCGCCGGTCGCCAGGTCGATGCACCAGTCGTTGACCGTCACCGCCACGTCGAACAGCCAGCTGTCGCAGCCGGCGAAATAGAAATCGAAAAAGCCGGTCAGGCGTTCGCCGTCGAACATCACGTTGTCGCGGAACAGGTCGGCGTGCACCGGGCCGCGCTGCAAGGCATGGTAGTCAGCCGAGGCGTGCAGCGCTTCCTGGAACGTCATTTCCGCGTGCAGCAAGTGGGCTTGTTCCAGCGCCAGGTGCGGCAGCACGGCGGCGGTGGCTTCGCGCCACCATGGCAGCGCGCGCAGGTTGGGCTGGGCCAGCGGGAAGTCCTGGCCGGCCAGGTGCATGCGCGCCAGCATGGCGCCGACCGCGGCGCAGTGCACCGGCTGCGGCGCCAATTGCGGCTTGCCTTCCAGCTTGGAGACGATGGCCGCCGGCTTGCCGTGCAGCGGCACGCACAGCGCGCCCTGGTCGTTGGCCACCGGCGCCGGCACCAGCACGCCATGTTCGGCCAGGTGGCGCATCAGTTGCAGGTAGAACGGCAGCTGCGCGAACGTCAGGTTTTCAAAAAGGGTGAGCACGTACTCGCCGCGCTCGGTTGTCAGGAAAAAATTGCTGTTCTCGATGCCGGACGCGATGCCTTTCAGCGCGACGGCCTTGCCAAGGGGGAATTGCGTGATCCAGTGGCCGACATCTTCCAGTGTGACCGGGGTAAAAACTGCCATGGGAAACCAGGTTAAGTGTTCGTACGGGGGCGCGCGCTTACTTCGTGGCAGGCGCGGCCGGCTGGGCTGGCGGCGGGGGCGGCGGGCCGTCCTCCTTCTCCGCTTCCTCGGCCGAGCGTTTCTTCTTCTTGGCCAGGAGGTCGAACTCCAACACGGTCCACTGCGGGCCGCGGTTGGCCGAGCCGGCGGCATCGCCGGGCAGTGCGCTGCCAGCCGGGGTATTCGGCTTGACGGTATACGTGCTCTTGCCGCTCTTGACCTTGGCTTCGGTCACGCGGCCACCTTCGCGCTTTTCCACGATCTTCGTTTCCGTGCCGGGCTTGGCCGTCACGGTGACCGGGTTGTCCACTTCTTCAATGCGTTCCAGTTGCTGCGGCGGTGCCGATTGCGCGGCGGCGCCGGCGGCCAACAGGACGAGGGGGAGGGCAAGCCAGGAAGTGGGGGCGCGCATGATGGGATTTCGTTCAATTTATTGGTTTGACCATTGTATCAAAAGCCCCCCTGTCCGGCTGCAAAACTCTGCGATAATGGAATATTGAGTTTTACACCACACCCCCAACGCTATGCAAAAGACCCTGTTGCTGGTCGATGGTTCCAGCTACCTGTACCGTGCCTTCCACGCCTTGCCCGACTTGCGCAGCGCCGAAGGCCATCCGACCGGCGCCATGCACGGCATGGTCAATATGCTGCGCCGCCTGCGCGCCGATTACCCGGCGGCCTACATTGCCTGCGTGTTCGACGCCAAGGGCAAGACCTTCCGGGACGATATGTATCCCGACTATAAAGCCACGCGGGCGCCGATGCCGGACGACTTGCGCCTGCAGATCGAGCCCATCCACGAGGCGGTGCGCGCCATGGGCTGGCCGATCCTGATGGTGGAAGGGGTGGAAGCGGACGACGTGATCGGCACCCTGTCGGTGCAGGCCGAGCAGGCCGGCATGGACGTGGTGATTTCCACCGGCGACAAGGACCTGGCCCAGCTGGTGACGCCGCACGTCACCCTGATCAACACCATGACCAACGAGAAGCTGGACGAGGCGGGCGTGCTGGCCAAGTTCGGCGTGCCGCCCAACCGCATCATCGATTACCTGACCCTGATCGGCGACACTGTCGACAACGTGCCGGGCGTGGCCAAGTGCGGCCCCAAGACGGCGCTCAAGTGGCTGCAGGAATACGGCAGCCTGGCCGGCATCATGGACAATGCCGACAAGATCGGCGGCGTAGTTGGGGGCAACCTGCGCGCCGCGCTGCCATGGCTGCCCAGAGGGCGCGAACTGATCACCGTCAAGTGCGATTGCGACCTGTCGGCGCACATGATGTCGATTTCCGAATCGCTGGGCGCCAAGGATGAAGACCGCGAACTGCTGATCGCCTTCTTCACCAAGTACGGCTTCAAGACCCTGCTGCGCGAACTGTCCGGCCTGACCCCGGCCGCGCCGGCCCCGGGCAGCGCCGCCGCCGCCACGGCCGCCGCGCCGGCGCCGGGCGCCACGGCCGACCTGTTCGCAGCGCCGCCGGCCACCGTCAGCTACGAAACCGTGCTGACCGAAGCCCAGTTCGAGGCCTGGCTGGCGCGCATCGACGCCGCCGCGCTGACCGCGCTCGACACGGAAACCACGTCGCTGGAACCGATGCTGGCCGAAATGGTCGGCATTTCCCTGTGCACCGAACCGGGCATCGCCTGCTACATCCCGCTGGCGCACCGCTACCCCGACGCGCCGGCCCAGCTGCAGCGCGACTGGGTGCTGGCGCGCCTCAAGCCGTGGCTGGAAGATGCCGGCAAGCCCAAGCTGGGCCAGAACCTCAAGTACGACGCCCACGTGTTCGCCAACCATGGCGTGACCCTGCGCGGCATCGTGCACGACACCCTGCTGCAATCGTACGTGTTCGAATCGCACCGCACCCACGATATGGACAGCCTGGCGCTGCGCCACCTGAACCACAAGACCATCGCCTACGAGGAAGTGTGCGGCAAGGGCGCCAGCCAGATCGGCTTCGACCAGGTCGAGATCGGCCGCGCCACCGACTACGCGGCGGAAGATGCCGACATCACGCTGCGCCTGCACCTGGCGATGCACGGCCAGGTGGCCGGCGACGAAGGCTTGACCCGCATTTACAGCAGCATCGAGCTGCCGACCGCCGTGGTGCTGCAAAAGATCGAGCGCAATGGCGTGCTGATCGACGCCGGCCTGCTGGCCACGCAATCGAACGAGCTGGGGGCGCGCATCCTGGAACTGGAGCAGAAGGCCTACGAGCTGGCCGGCCAGCCTTTCAACCTCGGCTCGCCCAAGCAGATCGGGGAAATCTTCTTCACCAAGCTGGAGTTGCCGGTGGTGAAGAAGACGCCGAGCGGCGCGCCGTCGACCGACGAGGAAGTGCTGCAAAAGCTGGCCGAGGATTACCCGCTGCCCAAAGTGCTGCTGGAATACCGCGGCATGGCCAAGCTCAAGTCGACCTACACCGACAAGCTGCCCAAGATGATCAACCCGGTCACCGGCCGCGTGCACACCAATTACGCGCAAGCGGTGGCGATCACCGGACGCCTGGCCTCGAACGACCCGAACCTGCAGAACATCCCGGTGCGCACCGCCGAAGGACGCCGCATCCGCGAAGCCTTCGTGGCGCCGCCCGGATCGCACATCGTGTCGGCTGACTACTCGCAGATCGAACTGCGCATCATGGCGCATATCTCGGGCGACGAGGCGATGCTGCGCGCCTTTGCCGAGGGCGAGGACATCCACCGCGCCACCGCCGCCGAAATCTTCGGCGTGGCGCCGGCCGAGGTGCAGCC